>NZ_DJIQ01000058.1:40529-40747 GCF_002433705.1 Oceanicaulis sp. UBA6590 | reverse complement strand
AGATGTCGATGGCTTCGCCGACCTTGCGGTCCAGCTCGAGCACAGAGCCCGAGGTCAGCCGCAGCAGCGAGTTCACATCCACATGGGCCTTGCCCAGGACCGCAGAGATGTTGACCGGCACGTCGAAGACGGGCGCCAGGTCCACCGCGGTGCGAACCTCTTCGTCAATCAGCGCCTGAGCGGCGCCATTGGCGGGCTCGCCCATGGGCTCGGGATCG
>NZ_DJIQ01000058.1:0-40225 GCF_002433705.1 Oceanicaulis sp. UBA6590 | reverse complement strand
CGGCCCATGGGCTCGGGATCGGGGTTCACGCCTTGCGGGCCGTCAGACAGATCGGGCAGGTTCAGATCGTCGTCACTCATGGCTTAGCTCCTTCAGGCCGAGGCTTGACCGCCCATGGCGGCCTGATCGGGGGTGATGTCCGCATCGCCCTCGCGGGGCTGGGCCAGCCAGTTCTTCACGGCTTGCTCGATGCGGGATTCAATATCGGCGGTGGTGCGCTCGATGGCGCCGGAGCGCCATTCCAGCACGCAATCGGTGCGCGGCACGTCCGCGTCGGCGCGCACGATCAGCGCGCCCTCAAGTCCATGCTGGGCGGCTTCCCCTTCAAGGATTTCCGCCAGCGCGTCGGACATGGACGGGTTCACCCGGACGGCGACGCGCGGTTCGCTGCGCAGATCGGCCAGGGCTTCGGTGATGCAGTCCTTCAGCGTTTCCTCGCCATATTGCTCCAGCGCCGCGCCCGCGATGATGCGGGCGGACGCCAGCGCCAGGCGGGCGGCGTCCTGACGCATGGCTTCGGATTCCGCCTGCAGGCGGCCCAGCAGCCCGGCGACCTGATGCACCACCTGGCCGGCGGCTTCGGCGGCGGCTTCCTGGGCCTCGATCTCGGCGACCTGACGGGCGGCTTCGGCGGCCTGTTCGGCCACCATCTGCATCTCGTCTTCGGTATAGACGCGCTTGAACGTGTCGCCTTCACGCAGAATGCGGCCGTCCGGTGCGAACTCCCGGTCAAAGTCGAATTTTCTGAAGCCGTCGGTCACTGAGTTTCGGCCTTCCTAGTAGATCAGCTCGTCTTCCCCGCCGCCTTCCGACAGCAGGATTTCGCCCTTGGCGGCGAGGTCCTTGGCCTGGTTGACCATGGCCTGTTGCGCGCCATCGACGTCTTTCAGGCGCACCGGGCCCATGGACGCCATGTCCTCGCGCAGGATCTTCGCCGCCCGCTCGGACATGTTGGAGAAGAACAGGTCGCGCAGCGTGTCGGACGCGCCCTTGAGCGCCAGGCCCAGCTGGTCCTTGGGCACGCCGCGCAGAAGGGTCTGCACGCCTTGCGGGTCCAGCTTGCCCAGGTCCTCGAACACGAACATGAGCGAGCGGATCTTCTCCGCGGAATCGCGATTGCGCTCCTCGAGCGAGGCGAGGAAGCGGTTCTCGGTCTGGCGATCGAAATTGTTGAAGATGTCCGCCATCAGCTCGTGGCTGTCCTGCTTGGAGGTGCGCGCCAGATTGCTCATGAATTCCGAGCGCAGCGTCTCCTCGATCTTCTCCACGATCTCGCGCTGGACCGGCTCCATGCGCAGCATCCGGGTCACCACTTCCATGGCGAAATCCTCGGGCAGGGCGGCCAGAACGCGCGCGGCGTGGTCGGGGCGCACCTTGGAGAGCACCACGGACACGGTCTGCGGGTATTCGTTCTTGAGATAGTTCGCCAGAACCACCTCGTTCACATTGGCGAGCTTGTCCCACATGGTCCGGCCGGCGGGACCGCGCAGCTCTTCCATGATCTGGTCGACCTTGTCCTCGGGCAGGAAGGAGGACAGCAGACGCTGCGCCTGATCGACCGAGCCCACGATGGAGCCGGTCGAGGACATGGAGCCGACAAACTCCATGATCAGCTTCTCGACGGCGCCGGAGGTCACATTCCCGAGATTGACCATGGCCTGGGAGACGACGCGGATTTCCTCGTCATCCATCATTTCCCACAGCTGGCGCTGCTCGTCGCCGAGCGCCAGCAGGATGACAGCGGCCTTTTCCGCGCCCGTCATGCTGGACGGGTCGTCGATTTTCCGGCCGCGAGGGGCGGGCGCTTCAGCCATGATCAACCCTCCCCGTCATGCATCCAGGTGCGCAGGATGCTCATGGATTCATCAGGGTGCTGCTCGACCAGGGCGGCCACCTTGCGCACAGAGGACTTCTTCACCTGACCCTCGATCTGCGCGACGTCGATATGGTCATCAGAGGGGTCGCCTTCGGGCAGCATCACCGTGCCGTCCGAATTGCCCAGCAGGGCCTGGACATTGTCCGGCAGGGCCTTGCCGCCGCCGCTTCCCGCGCCCGCCAGGGCCGGGCGCGCTGCGCTGACATTGCCCACAGCGCCCTGAACGAGCGGACGAGCGACCAGGAGGATGACCAGCAGCGCGGTCACGAACAGCACGGCGATCTCGGCGATGCGCATGAAATCAAGGCGGGCGAGGCTGAAGCCTTCCGGCGCCGGCGTGCCCAGGGTGAGGTCCGGGCGATTGAAGCGCATGGAGGTGACCTGCAGGATCTGGTCGCCATCGGTCAGGGTGGTGTCGGTCGGAAAGCCGACCGCCGCCGCGACGAGATTGCGGATCTGGGTCAGCTCGGCCTCGCTGCGCGGCTCGAAGCTCAGGGTTCCGTCCTCGCCCACGACCGCCACTTCATCCACGACCACAGACACGGCGAGGCGCTCCAGATCACCCGCCTGGATGATGGAGACCGTCTCTTCCTGGGTGTTCTGGTAATTGCGTTCGGTCGTCGAGCTTTCGCTGGTGGCCAGCAGCGGCGTTTCCCCATTCGCGCCGGCCTCGGCGTCGGGCGTGTTCTCACTGACCGAGACGCCGCCGGAATTGACGGGCTCGCTGCGACGCTCCTCGACGGCGCGTCGGCTGACTTCGACCTGACCGTCCGGATCATATTCCAGGCGCGTGCGGGTCTGGCTCTCGCGGTTGATCTCTGCGGTGACGGCGACGCGCACGCCGCCCGAGCCCACAATGCCCTCCACGAGATCGCGGATCTTCTGTTGCAGATCGCGTTCGATCGCGTTCTGGCGGTCATCCAGCATGGCGCCCAGCACATCGCCCTCGGCGTCACTGGGGGCGGCCAGCAGGCGCCCCTGATCGTCGGCAAGCGTGATGCGGTTGGCCTGCAGGCCCGGCACGGCGGTGGCGACCAGATTGCGGATGGTGTTGATCTGCGCGCTCGGAAGCTCGCCGCGGACGCTGATCACGACCGAAGCGGAGGGTTCCTGCTGCTCGCGCGAGAACAGGCGGCGTTCAGGCAGCACCAGGTGAACGCGGGCGGCGGACACGGTGTTGAGGGTGTTGATCGAGCGCGCCAGCTCACCTTCGAGCGCACGCTTGGCGTTGACGTTCTGAACGAAGCTGGTGGTGCCGAGCGCATCGGTCTCGTCAAAGATCTCGTAGCCCACCGAGCCAAAGCTCAGCGCCCCGCCCGAGGCGACGCGCATCCGCGCCTCGTCGACCTGATCGGTGCTGACATAGACCGCCGATCCGCCTTCCTGCAGTTCGTAGGAGATGCCGGCCTGGTCCAGCCTCTGGCTCACGGCGGCGGCGTCCGCCGGGCCGAGGCCGGAGAACAGCAGCGCCTGGCCATTGGAGTTCATGCTCATGGTGAAAAACACCAGAGCGGCGGCCGCACCGGCGGTCAGGCCGAGTATGGCGGCCAGTCGACCGACTCCGAATCGGGAAAGCTGTTCCAGTATCGCGTTCACGCTGGGCCCTTGCTGATTTCCGAATCAGGAAAACGCCGCTCCCTGCAGCGGCTAGGCAAGTTTTTCCCACTATCCGCGTAAACGAGGTCTTAACGCGTTGAATCAAAAAACACGATCAGCGCGGCGAGTCGCAACTCGCCGCGCTGAACGCGGGCCTGAAAGAGAGGGGGGCGAACCGCCTACTGGCGGTATTGCTGAATGCGCGTGGTGCGCAGCCCGGCAAGGCCATGCCGGTCGATAGAGCGCTGCCAGGAGAGAAACTCCTCCACGGTCAGCCGGTAGCGGTCACAGGCTTCATCCAGGCTCAGCAGACCGCCGCGCACGGCGGCGACGACTTCAGCCTTGCGGCGAATAACCCAACGCTTGGTGTCCGGGCTCGGCAAATCGGCCACGGTTAAGGGGCTGCCATCAGGACCGATGACATAGTTTTCCTTCTTCGCTCGACGTTCCATCCGACCCATCCTTTTAGGAAGACCCGTCTAACGCGGGTCCTTAATGAGACGGGTTATACGCGAGGCCTCTTAAGGTGAGCCTAAAGCGCAAGGTAAAAGTGCGGTAAATCAGTTGTTTAGAAAAAATTCACCCCGACGCCGAAGCGCCGGGGTGTCAGTCGGCCGGTGGGACGGCGTTGGGTTAGCGCTTCATCTGGATCGCCTCGGCGAGCATTTCGTCCGCCGTGGTGATGATCCGGGAGCTGGCCGAATAGGCCCGCTGGGTGATGATGAGGTTGGAGAATTCCGTCGCGATATCGACGTTCGAGTTCTCGACGGTTTTCGCCGCAATGGTGCCTGACGCGCCCGAACCGGGGGCGTTCAGGGTGAAGGCGCCGGAATCCTCGGTGATCTGGAAGCTCGCGCCGCCAACCGAAGCGAGACCGTTCGGGTTGAAGACGGTGGCGACCGGAAGCTGGTAGACGCGGCGGACCACGCCGTTGGTGAAGCGCGCGGACAGGAAGCCGTCATCACTCACTTCCACGCCCGCAAAGGCGCCGAAGATCGCGCCATCCACCACGGTGGAGTCCAGGTTGGAGGGCGAGTTGAACTGGGTGATGCCGCCCGGCGTGCCGGCGGTCCCGAGATCCAGCGAGATGGTCTGTGCGCCAACGCCGGTCGACGCCGCCCAGCGGACTGCGCCTGCACCCACGGCGCCGGCGGCGTCTGATGCTTCGAACGGCAGCGAGGTGGGCAGGGTGGTCGGAGCGCCGGGCACGATCTCGCCATTGGTGTCAAAGGCGACAATGCCCGTGGCGATCTGACCGTCGATCAGCGGCGCGCCCGTGGTGACGTCAGAGGCCGGCTGGACGTGCAGCTCCACATGCCACTGGTTGGCGTTGGTGGCGTGCTTGAGGAAGGACATGGTCACGGACCGGACGCCGCCCTGGGTGTCGTAGATCTGGATGGTGCGCTCGAAATCCGGCGTCACCGTGCCCGACGCCATGTTGGTGCCGGACGCGGTCGGGTCATAGGTGGCCGCCGCGGCCGAAGGCGTCGTGCTGGCCTGCAGGTTGGCGTTGATGCGCACGCTGGAGGTGGCGTTTGCGGTGCCGCCGATATTGGACAGGTTCACCGCTTCCAGAGTGTCCACGTTGGACGGGTTCTGGTTGACCGTGCCGTCGGCCTGAACCGGCCAGGCATAAAGGTACATGCCGGCGTCATTGCGCAGATAGCCAGAGGAATCGGTCTGGAAGCCGCCCGAACGGGTGAACAGCACGGCGTCGGACGAGCCGCCCGCGGTCGGGCTGGGGCGCACGACGAAGAACCCGTCGCCGTCAATGGCCATGTCCGTGGCGCTGACGCCCGGGGTCAGAAGGCCCGACGAGTTGACGTCGAGGCGCGAATTCGAGCTGACGCCCGAAGAGGCGTAGCGGGTCTCGCCGCCGCCGCCGATCTTGTAGTTCGGCGTGAAGATCGTATCCACGCGCTTGTAGCCCACGGTGTTGACGTTGGCGATGTTGTCCGAAATCGCCGCCAGCGCTGAAGAGTTGGCGATCAGGCCGGACGCGCCGGCGGCCATGGCCGAGTTGATACTCATGACTTGCTTCCCATCGTTTTAGCCAGGGCGTCCGCTCCTTCTGGCGGAGAGCCTCGATTTTGTTGCGGAGCGGTTCGGGCTCCGGTTTCCCCGTCTTCGGGGTTAAGCGGCAGCCTCGGACTCCTCGTCCGGAGAGCTGGTGTTGGAATTGGCGGGGGCGCTGCTCGCCTCGCGCACGCTGGTCACCAGAGAGGCAGGCAGCACAAGTTCGCCATTGGCGAAGCTGACCTGGGCCTGACCGCCGCTCATCTCCACGCCCGTGACCCGGTGTGAAACGCGGGTGGCGTAATCAATGGCGTTCTTGTCGGCATCCTTGGCGATGATCTCGATCTCGTAGACGCCTTCAGGCAGGGTGTTGCCAGCCTGATCCTTGCCGTCCCAGGTCACTGCATGGACGCCTTCGCCCGTCTCGCCATCCAGGCGACGGACTTGCGTGCCCTTCTCATCGAAGATCAGGATCTCGACGCTGTCCGCTTCCTGAGACAGGCCGTATTCCCACGTCGCCTCACCATCCTGCAGGAGGTTGTAGCGGGTGTTCACAGTGGCTTCCTTGCCGATGAAGTCGAGCGCCTTGAGCTGGGCGTCGCTTTGCTGAAGCGCCAGCAGGGCCTCGAGGGATTCATTGGAGGCGATCTGTTGCTCGACCGAGGAGAACTGGACCAGTTGCTGGACGAACTGTTCGGATTCCAGCGGGTCGAGCGGATCCTGGTTTTTCAGCTGCTCGGTCAGCAGTGTCAGGAAGGTGTCGAAATTGTCCGCAAGGCCAGCGGTCGCAAGCTTTGACTGGCTTTGCGCTTGCTGGGTTTGGGCGGCTGCATTGACTTCGGTCATGATCTCGCTCTTCTGCTCAGGCGATCAGATTGACGCCGGCGCGCTGGCTCACGGCGAAGCCGTAGAGCGCGTCAGCAAGGGGGGCGGCGGGCAGGTCGGTCTCGACCTCCACGGTGAACCGGTTCCGGGCGGCGAATCCGTCCGGCGCGCTGTGCGCCTCGTCCTGGAAGCCGTTGAACGCGCCATTGTCCTGGCTCAGCGAGAAGGACAGGCCGTCCTCGCCCAGCTCGAGGCCGGCGTCGGCCAGCGCCTTTTCAAGATCTTTCGAATTGCGTTGCAGTTCGGACAGGGTGTCGGCGCGCTCTGCGCTCAGGACGGCGGACACCTTGTTGTCCGGTCCCAGCTCGAGACGGACTTCAACCCGGCCCAGCTCCGGCGGATCCAGACGGATGTCGAAGACCCGCCCGCCATCATTGAACTTGCGCGCGATCTGCGCCGCCAGGGTGTGGGTGGTCGTCGGAGCGAAGCGGGAGGCGGCATGCGCCTGGGGATGGTGCGAGGGGCGAGCGGCCTCGATGCGCGGTTCGGCCCGCACCGTACTCATGTCGAGTTCCGCATCGACCGTGTCGGCAGGCGCGTCCATGGGCGCCTCTTCCGCTATCAGGCTCTCCTGAAGCAACCAGGCGAGGGGATCGGTCGGGGCGTTCGCCGGAGCGACAGGTTGCGGCGTCGGGCGCGCTGTCGGCGTAGCGGCGTCCGGGGCTGCAGATCTGTTGGCGCCGGAGTCGGGTGCGCCCTGGGGCGTCGGCGTCTTGGCGCCCGCATCGCTCTTGTCGGCATGCCGGGACTTGTTCTGCATGCCCGGCGCCCGGTCGGAGTCCGCGCTCTGGGCTTGCTGCTGGGCCTGTTTGAAGGCGGCCTGCACCGAGGCGGCGGCCTCGGCCGGATCCGCGACAGTTTCGGCGGACCGGCTCTGACCCTGGGTCGGCTCGGGCGCGTTCTTTCCGGCGGGGGCCGTCTCGGCGGACTTCGCTTGCGCCTTCTCAGCATCAGCGTTTGCTTGCGGCGCGGCGTCCTTGGATGCCGGTGAGCTGTCGGGCGTGCTCCGGCCCTGCTGACGCGAGTCGTCAGAGCGGACAGCCTCGGCGCGTGCGGTCTGCGCATCGCGCACGGCGCGCGCCGCGTCGGCTTCGGCGTCAGCCTCGCCATCAGCGGATGACGCGGATCGGGCGGCTGACGGCTCGACCGTGCCTTCGGGCTCCGGCTCTAGCTCCGGCTCGGGGGCAGGCTGGGTCTGTTGGGGGGCGGTCTGTTCGGTCCGGGCGCGCGCCTGCTCTCCGGCTGCGGGCTGCTCCCCATCAGCGGGCGACTGGCGCGGTGCGTCAGCGGACTTGGCGGCGCTGTCCGGTTTGAAGGCGATGGTTTCGTCCGGTGCGGCGTCGTTTTGCGCAGCGGCGGCGGGCGTGATCGGCGCCGCGCTGTCTTGCGCGCCTGCACGTGCCTGCGATTGGGACGGCGACTGTGCGTCAGAGGTCTCGGGCCCGGCTTTGCCCGCTCCGGGCGGCGGAACGGCATGCGCACGCGCTTCAGCCCCGGTCTTTGCCTCGGCGTCCGCCGCTTTGGATGAGGTGGCGGCAGTCTCGGCCGTCGCCCCGGTTTCCTGGGCGTCGGTTACGGCCTGGGAAAAGACTTCGTTGAGGGCCAGAGCCGGGTTCGCGGTTTCCGGACCCTGAGGATCTGGAGTCTGGCTCTGCGCCTCGCGGGCGTCCTCCGGCCTGGTCGAAGCGCTCGCTTCGCGATTCTTGCCCTCACGCGCGCTTTCGGACTTGCGCTCGGCCTTGTCCGGACGGGAGGCTTTCTCGGCGCCGCTCTCACGGTTTCCGGGCAGCGCAAACGTCTGCGCATCCTCGCCCGACGCACGTTGAGCGCGCTTCGGGCTGGGGATTGTCGGCGCAGGGGCCGGAGGCAGACGGTCGAGCGGCATGAGCGTAAGGCTCCGCAAATCATCAAGCTGATGCGCCGCGTTTTGCTGCGTCGAGGGGGCGGGACCTTTTGTCCAGCCGAGGTCGATCCTGTCCTTCAAGGGGCGTGCCAATTCTCGAAATCCAAAAAGTGCATATAAAACAATGAATAAACTTGTCATTAGGAATTGAGTTCGGCGCCGGTCGGCAGATTTTCCCCCGCTGGGCATGACGGAATTGCCGAGCGCTCGGGCCGGTATCCGGTTTGGCCCGTTGCTTGCGCTGTAGTTGGCAGCCAGTCGGCAAGCGCACATGGGCGCGAGTCCGCCAGGGCCAAGAAAAACCTTTAAAACAAAGGTGCTTATTGGGTTTCCGGGTCGGGTTCCAGGCGTCGCGTTCTTCAGGCTGGCTAGGAAAATTCTGCCGCCAAATGGGTAAAATCGCCCCGGCGGAGCGGTATTGGAGGCGCACATGGCGCTCAATTCTGTGATCGGCAACGCCCTGTCCGGACTCAGGGCCTCGCAGCTGGGTTTGCGCACGGCGTCCAACAATGTCGCCAACGTGAACACGCCAGGCTATGCGCGCACCGAGCTCGCCATCACCTCCCGCAATGTGGCGGGGCAGGGGATGGGCGTGGATGTGCGCGGGGTCGAACGCATCACTGATGAATACCTGCTCGCCGCGTCTGTGCGCGCCAATTCCGACTTCTCTGCGGCGACCGCGCGATACTCGGCGCTGGATCGCCTGCAGGCCCAGTTCGGCAGCACGTCTGACGAGAGCTCGATCTTCGGACGCCTGAACGCCGCTTTTGATTCCCTCAGCGCCGCCGCCGCCGACAGCGCCGAAACCGTGGCGCGTCTGAGCGCCGCCTCCGAACTGCAGACCTTCTTTGATGAGACCCAGCGCCTGTCGGTCGAGATGCGCACCCTGCGCAATGAAGCGGACACCCGGATCGGCTCAGGCATTGGCCGCATCAATGAAATCCTCAAGGAAATGCAGGACCTGAACCTGCAGGCGCAATCGCTGAACGCCAGTTCGGCCGACACCAGCGGCGCCGCCAACCGTCAGGTCGAGCTTCTGGACGAGCTGTCGAGCTATATCGATGTGCGCACCAACCGCCAGCCGGACGGACGCGTCTTCGTGTCCACGGCGGATGGCGTGGCGCTGCTGGACAACTCCCGGCTGCAGCTGGAATACACCCCGGCCGGCACGGGCGCCTACGGTCTGGATTATGGCGAGATCACCGCCGTGGTCTCGGCGTCGGGCGCGCGCGTCGACCTGACCCAGAACATCACGTCGGGCGAGTTGCGCGGACTGATTGATCTGCGTGACAAGGATCTGCCGCAACTGGCGGCCGCCCTGGCCGAATACGCCGCCGGCGCGGCGGACGCGCTGAACGCGGCGCATAACGACGCCACCGCCTATCCGCCGCCCAACACGCTGACCGGCCGTGACACCAGCCTGGTGGGCGCGGATGTGCTGCAGGGTTCGGGCGCGGCCACGCTCGCCATCGTCAACAATGACGGCACGCTGGTCCAGCAGGTGGCGATCACCGTCACCGGGACCGGTTTCACCGTGGACGGCAACGCCGCCAACTCGATCACCGACCTCGTCAACGAGATCAACACCGCGCTGGGCGGCAATGGGACGGCCAGTTTCACCAATGGCCGATTGAGCATTGATGCGGCGAACGCCAATCACGGCGTCGCCCTGGCCCAGGACAGCGCCAACCCCTCTTCCATCGGGGGACGGGGCTTTGCGCATTATTTCGGCCTCAATGACATCGTGGATTCCGACCGTCCGGCCTTCTTCGAGACCGGTCTGACCGCAACCAGCGCCCATGGCCTGGCCGGCGGCGGGGTGATGAGCTTCAAGGTGCTCGGTCCCAATGGCGGACGCACCGCAGATATCGATGTCAGCGTGGCCGGCGCCACCATCCAGGATCAGCTGAACGCGTTGAACGCGGCGGGCACCGGGCTCGGCGCCTACGGCTCGTTCGGCATGGACGGCAATGGCGAGATCAGTTTCACGCCGAACGCCGGCTTCGAGCAGTATGAGGTCGTCGTCACCGGCGACACCAGTGTGCGGACCGGCACGGGCAAGTCCTTCACCACCATTTTCGGCATGTCGGACGGCGCCCGGATGAGCCGGGCGGAAGGGTTCGAGGTGCGCCCGGCGATCCGGTCGGATTCCACGCTGCTGTCGATGGCCAAGCTGGACGTGACGGGCGCGACGGTTCCGGGCGATCTGGTGGTGAGCGCCGGGGACAATCGTGGCGGCCAGGAGCTTGCGGCCGCGGGTCAGGCCAAGCGCACCTTTGATGACGCCGGCAACATGAAGGGCGGCATGTCCACCCTGATCGAATATGGCGCGAGGGTTGCGGGCAAGGTCGGCTCTGTCGCCGCGGCCGCCCAACGCGCCGAGACCGCTGCGGAATCCGTGAAGGAAGCCGCCGATATCAAGCGGTCTGACGTTGAGGGGGTGAGTCTCGATGAAGAACTCGCCCGCATGATCCAGTTCCAGCAATCCTACAACGCCGCGGCGCGCCTTCTGCAGGCCGCCCGGGAGATGTCGGATACGCTGATCAACATCGTTTAGGTCGGGAAGGGAGCTTAGAATGAGAATTTCCACCCAGGCCGCATCCCAGGCCGCCTTGAGCGATCTGATGCGCGCACAGCGTGAAGCCTATGATGCCCGCCAGCAGCTCGCCAGCGGCAAGAAAGCCCCGGATCTCAAAGGGTACGCCAACTCCGCCGAGACCATAATCGCCGCGAAGGCGGCCCAGAAACGCAGCGAGTCCTTCGTGGGCGCCAATGAGCGCGTGCTGAACCGGCTCGAGATCCAGGATCTCGCCTATCAGGAGCTCTCCACCGCCGCGACCGATCTGCGCACCGCGCTGACCACCAATGACGGCTCCTTCATGATGGACAAGGTGCAGGAGGTGTTCGACCGGGCGTCAGCCGCCCTGAACATGCGCTTCAACGGCTCCTTTGTGTTCGGCGGACGCCGGACGGACGCCGTGCCCTTCACCGCCGATACGATCGCCGATCTGCAGGCGGCGGTGCCGGACGTCTCGGCCACCTTCCAGAACGCCGCAGACCGCCAGACCACCAAGATCGAGGAAACCATCACGATCGACGTCAACGCCACCGCATCCGAGGTCGGCACGGAGTTGATGGCCTCGATCGAACGCATTGCTGACTTCAACGCCGGGCCGGACGGTCCGTTTGACGGTCAGATCACCGAAAACCAGCAGGCCTTCCTCGAAACCGAACTGGCCAACATCATTTCCGCCTTCGACACCATCAATGTGGCGATGGCGGAGAACGGCGCTCGCCAGAAACAGCTCGAAGGCTCGATCACCGGCCATGAAAAGCGCTCGGACTATCTCGAGATCATGGTGGCGGGAATTGAGGATGCGGACATGGCCGAAGCGGCCACCCGCTTCCAGCAGGCCCAGACCGCGGTCCAGGTGTCGGCGCAGACCTTTTCGCGTCTGAGCCAGATCAGCTTGCTGAATTATCTCTAGGCGTTGACGGCGCGGGCCTAATCGCCCGCGCTCTGCGCGCCCATCTGCCGGCCGCGCCGTTCGGCGGCGGCGACGGCGTTGCGCACCAGGCCCGGCAGCCCGCCCCCGCTCATCAGCGCATCCAGGCCCGCCTGGGTGGTGCCATTGGGGCTTGTCACATTGCGACGCAGTTCGTCCGGCTCGCCCAGACCCGCCTTCATCATCGCCCCGGCGCCGATCACGGTCTGCTTGGCCAGCGTCATCGCCAGCTCGCGCGGCAGGCCTTCTGCTTCGGCCGCCGCGGCCAGGGCCTCGGTGAACAGGAAGACATAGGCGGGACCGGAGCCGGACACGGCGGTCACCGCATCCATCATCCGTTCGTCCGAGATCCACTCCACCAGGCCCGCCGGCTTGAGCAGTCTTTCAGCCTGACGGATCAGGGTTTTCGTATCAGCGGCCTCATTGGCGACGCAGACCGAGACGCCTTCGCCAATGGCGGCGGGCGTGTTGGGCATGGCGCGCACGATGGGGCGTCCGGGCAGGGCGGCGGACAGGGTGCGCAGAGGCACGCCTGCGGCGATGGAGATCACCAGCGCGCCTTCCGGCAAATCCTCGCTCACCTTGCCGAGAACGGAGCGGACAAGGTCAGGCTTGATGGCGACGACCAGCGTATCCAGAGTGGCGGCGATCTGGCCGGTCAGGGCCGGGACGCATTTGACGCCATGGCTTTCCATCAGACCCTGGGCGCCCACGCCCGGTCTCGGATCGATCAGCACGATCTGGTCGGCGCTCACACCGCCGCGCGACTTGCGCAGCCAGCCTGAGGCCAGCGCGGAGCCCATGCGGCCTGCGCCGAGCAGGCCGATCCGCCCCTGTGAGTCTGCCATGTGCGTGTTCCGTGTCCTCAGGCTTCGCCGGCCGTGTCGAACATGGCGGCGGCCACTGCTTCAAGCGGGGTTTTACCGCTCCACAGCAGATAATGAAACGCCGGATACAGACGTTCGCCTGCTTCCTTGGCCGCTTCGATCATGGTGGCGGCCTGGGCGACGGAGACATTTTCCGCTTCCGGCAGGGTCAGCGCATGACGGAAGACAATGGTGCCGTCCTCGTGCCAGATTTCGAAATGGCCGATCCACAGGCGCTCATTGAGACGCGCCACCAGCTCGCACACATCCTTGTAGCGGCTGTCGGGCGTTTTCAGGTCCAGAGCCGCGAACATGTGGATGACGTCGAGATCCGGGCGATAGGAAAACCAGATCTGGTGATCGCGCCAGGAGCCGGGAACCGCCATGTGCAGTTCCAGGTCGTCGCGCTCATAGGCGTATTGAGCCGTCAGGACGGCTTGCTCGATGCTTTCCAGCGGATCCATCGAAACGACGGTTTCCTGGGTGGTGAGATCCATGATGGTCCTCTAGCCCCTCGCAGCGCCTGGCGACTCAGTGCGCCGCCCATGTCGGACGGTATGCCGCCCCGTCATCGGGGTGCAAGCGCTGTGCGTGGGGGATTTTGTAAGTGGTTTATTCAGCGGACTTTTTTGCTGTGGACGTCTTGGCCGCAGACTTGGCCCGGGTCGGCTTTTTCGCCGATTGGGCTTCCAGTTCGGCCAGGCGGGCCTCCAGCGATTCGAGCCGGGCGGCGCTGGCGTCCGCTTCGGCCCGCAGAGCTTCGAACTCGTCCCGGCTCACCAGATCCAGCTCGGACGCCATGCGTTCGGCCTGGGCGCGGAACACCGCGCGCGCTTCATCACCTGCGGCTTGCGCGGCGCTGAAGGCGTCGGTCATCAGATCGGCGAGATCTGCGAACAGGGGATTGCGTGACTGCATGACATCACCGTGTGCTCTGCTATGAAGACCCATATAGGCGTCGACGGGCCGGCTTAGCAATGCGCCGCCGCGCCGCCTGACAGTTAACAGCCGGTCCCGTCGGCCAAATTATTTTTCTGGAGCCTTCCATGATAGGCGCATGCCCCGCCAGTTTCGACCTCATCGATCCGGTCCTGTTCACCCTTCCCAAGGTCTGGATCTTCGGTCCGTTTCCGATCCGCTGGTATGCGCTCGCCTATATCGCCGGCCTGTTCGGCGGTCTGGTCTGGGTGCTCCGACTCGTCTCGAACGGCGCGTTGTGGGGCACGACGCGCAAAACCCAGACTGCGCCCTATAGCCGGGCCTTCGTGGATGATCTCGTCTTGTGGATCATGATCGGGGTCATTGTCGGCGGGCGTCTGGGCTATGTGCTCTTTTACAATACGTCGATGATCTGGGAGACGCCGCTGCGCGTTATCACCGGCATAACCGATGGCGGCATGAGCTTTCACGGCGGCCTGATCGGGGTGACGCTCGCCATGGTGCTGACCGCGCGCGCACACGCTGCGCCCTTGCTGCGGGTATCGGATGCGGTGGCGGCGGCGACGCCGATCGGCCTGTTCTTCGGACGGATGGCGAACTTCATCAATGGCGAGCTTTGGGGGCGTCCGGCGCCGGACCTGCCCTGGGCCATGCGGTTTTCCGCCGACCCGACCTGCCAGCTGCGCCATCCCAGCCAGCTCTATGAGGCGGCGCTTGAAGGTCTGGTGCTGTTCGTGATCCTGAGCGTGCTGATCTATCGCTTCAAGGCGCTGACCCGGCCCGGCCTGATCACAGGCGCCTTCCTGATCGGTTATGGCGTGTTCCGCGCGTTTGTGGAGCTGTTCCGCGAGCCCGACCGGCAGATGCCCGAAGCGCTGCAGGGCTATGTGACAATGGGCATGGTGTTGTGCATTCCCATGATCGCGCTGGGGGCCTATCTGGTCTGGCGCGCCCGCAAGGCCCCGGCTGTGGGCGAACGCGCCGCCTGAGCCGGGACGATGCCTGAGCCAAGACAGGGACTGATCCATGAGCGATGACGAGTTTCGCCCCGCGCAGATGATCTCGGAGCGTCTGGCAGAGCGCATCCGCACGGAGGGATCGCTGTCGGTGGCCGCCTTCATGGCCGAGGCGCTGTTTCATCCCATGGCGGGCTTTTACGCAACGAAAGACCCGCTGGGCGCTGCAAACGATTTCATCACGGCGCCCGAAATCAGTCAGATGTTCGGCGAGCTTCTGGGCCTGTGGGCGGCGGAATGCTGGATGCAGATGGGCGCGCCCTCGCGCTTTGAACTGATCGAGCTGGGGCCGGGCACCGGCCGGATGATGAGCGACATGCTTCGGGCTGGGCGGGCCGCGCCCGGCTTTCTGGACGCGGTCCATGTGACGCTGATCGAGGCGTCGCCCGCGCTCAAGATGGTGCAGGGCCAGACATTGGCGAGCGCCTCTGTCCCGATCAACTGGGCGAAGGATTTCGACAAGGCGCCGTCCGGTCCCGCTGTCGTCATCGGCAATGAGTTTCTCGACTGTCTGCCGATCCGTCAGGCCATCCGCCACAAGGGCCAATGGCGCGAACGGGTGGTGACGCTGCACCCCGAGGACGAAGCCCGTTTCGTCTATGGGCTGGGACCAGTGCTGGGTGAAGCGGATATGGCCTTCATCGCCCCTGGTCTGCGCGAAGCCGACGACGGCACGCTGGTGGAATTGCGCCCTGGCGATCAGCAACAGATCGACCAGCTTGCGGCCTGGTTCGACCGCGATCCGGGCTATGCCCTGTTTGTCGATTACGGGTCTGCAAAGCCTGAGACGGGCGACACGCTGCAGGCCATCCGTGCGCACCAGAAAGTGGATCCGCTGGACGCACCGGGCACGGCGGACCTCACAGCCTGGGTCGATTTCGATCGCTTGCTCAGGCTGGGCGTGGACGCCGGACTGTCGGCTTTCGGTCCCATGACCCAGGGCGATTTCCTGACCGAGCTGGGGATCGAGCAGCGCGCCGCCGTTCTGTCACGCTCGGTCGACGAGGCCGGTCAGGCCAAGCTCAAGCGTCAGATGCACCGCCTGGTCTCGCCTGAGGATATGGGGACGCTCTTCAAGCTGGCGGCCTTCAGTTCGGAAGGCTTGCCGCCGGCGCCGGGCATCGCGCCGTTCAAACGGTCTCGCTAGGCGCTGAGATGCGCCTCGATGATGCGGGCGATCACGCGTTCATATTCCTCAAGGTCGGAGGGCTTGACGAAATAGCCGTCCGCGCCGGCCTCGAGGGCGATCCGGATTTCGTCCTTGAGGTTGGAGGTGGACAGGCTGATGCACGGCACGCCGTCCATCTTGCCGCATTTCTTCACCAGTTTGATGAAGTCCGAGCCCGACATGCCGGGCAGGCGGCTGTCGACCAGGCAGAAATCAGGTTTCGCTGCGTCGCTGCGGATATAGTCGAGCGCATCCTCGGCCCGTTCGAAGACTTTCAGATCGCCATATCCTCGCGCTTCCAGCGCGCTCGTGATCAGGCTGGCGTCAATAAGGCTGTCTTCAATGATCAGGCTGGTCATCGCTGATCTCCTCGATCCGGGGAAACTGCATCAAGAACCGTGCGCCGCCGACAAAATCGGGATCCACGCTGATCTTGCCGTCATGAGCCTCCATGATCCGGGCGCAAAAGGCCAGCCCGACCCCCGACCCTGACACGTCGCTGCGATAGCGCTGCATCATCTTGAACACACCCTCGGCCTGGTTGGCCGGGATGCCGGGGCCATTGTCCGCGAATCGGACCGTCAGCCCGCCAGGCGTTTCCATGGCGTCCACGGTGAGCCGGATCTCTTCCTTGTCGGAATACTTCACGGCATTGTCCACGAGATTGCGGAAGAGGTGCGCCAGCAGGGTCTCATCGCCTTGCAGGACGGGATCGCCGATGACGTCCAGCGTGATGGGGGCGTTGGGATAATAGGCGGCCAGCAGCTTTTCGAGCAGGGGCCGCAGAGGCGCAGCGTTCGAGGCGGCCTTGGTCTCCACCAGGTCCGAATAGCTCAGCAGCGTGTCGATCAGCATCAGCATGTCACGGGACTTGGCTTTGACGTCATGCAGATAGCCCAGCACCTTGTCGTCCCCCTCCGGACCCAGCTGGCGCTGGGCCAGATCCGCCAGCAGCGAGATCTGGCGGGCCGGGGCCTTGAGGTCATGGGAGGCGCCCGCCGCAAAGTCGCGCAGGGTGCCGTTCGATCGCTCCAGATCCGCGGTCCGGCGCTGGACCTGGCGCTCCAGCGAGTTCGCCAGTTGCTGCAGCTGGCGCTCCGCGCCCACACGCAGCTGGACTTCGTCCTGCAAAGATTCGTTGGACTGTCTGAGCTGGTCCGTGCTGGGCATGGCCAGCGCCTTGGGCAGAAGCGGCCAGAGGGTGATCGCGGTCGCGACGGAGACCACGGCGGTCAGGATCTTGAGCGCGCCTTCGGTGAAATAGGCCGGGGTCCAGATCGTGTAGATCGAGAACAGGTGCGTGGTGCCGCAGAAGATGATGAACAGGATGAAGAGATAGGCGACGGGCCTGAACAGGATGTCCGGCCGTCTCAGGGAGATCAGCCAGATGACGACGGGGATGGAGAAATAGGCCAGACCGATCAGCGCATCCGAGACCACATGCATCAGCAGGATGTCCGCACGCCACAGATAACACATGCCATGGGGCATGAAGCCGTGAAGAGATTGCATGAGCGCCTCTGAGCTTGCGGAATTGCGTATCCGACACTCTAGGTTTCTGCTTAAGGGAGTGTTTCAGATGCGAGACGCGCCCTAGGCGTGTGCAGCGGGCTTTTTCCGTTCACGTCCTGATCATCATGACAGCATGGCGGGCGCCCCGCCGCTTTGCCGCACGCGCTTATCCTGCTATGAGCGCGCCGCGGCTCAGAACACGGGAGAGGGCAGATCATGAAACTGATGTGCGGCAACGCCAACCGACCACTGGCCAAGGCCATCGCCGATTATCTTGACGCCCCCCTGTCGGATGTGGAGATCGAGCGCTTCGCCGATGGCGAGCTGTTCGTGCGCATCGACGAGAACATGCGCGGCCAGGATGTCTTCATCATCCAGCCCACCTCCGAGCCCGCCAACGACCATCTGATGGAATTGCTGATCTGCATGGACGCGCTGGCTCGCGCCAGCGCCAACCGGATCACCGCCGTCATTCCCTATTTCGGCTATGCCCGTCAGGACCGCAAAACCGGCGGCCGCACCCCGATCACCGCCAAGCTGGTGGCGAACCTCGTCGCCGAGGCCGGCGCCCACCGGGTGCTGACCATCGATTTGCATGCGGGCCAGATCCAGGGCTTCTTCGACATTCCGACCGACAACCTCTTCGCCACCCCGGTGATCGAGCAGGACATCCGTCAGCACTATGATGTCGAGGACCTGCTGATCGTGTCTCCGGATGTGGGCGGGGTGGTGCGCGCACGCTCGCTGGCCGGGCGTCTGGGCGCGGACATCGCCATCGTCGACAAGCGCCGTCCCAAGGCGGGCGTGTCTGAAGTGATGAACATCATCGGCGATGTCGAAGGCCGCCGCTGCATCATCTTCGACGACATCATCGATTCCGGCGGCACGCTGTGCAACGCCGCGGCGGCGCTCAAGGAGCAGGGCGCCAAGGAAGTCTCCGCCTACATCACCCATGGCGTCCTGTCGGGCAAGGCGGTGGAGCGGATCTCCAACTCCGTCCTGAAAGAGCTTGTGGTCACCGATTCCATCGACGTGACCGCCAAGGTGGCGGCGGGCAAGAATATCCGCTCGCTGTCGGTGGCGCCGCTGCTGGGCGAGGCGATCCGCCGGATCGCCAATGACGAGTCTGTCTCCAAGCTGTTCGACTAGGCTGGAGACGCGCCGCGGAAGAGTCAGCGGATCGCTTGCGCTCCCCGCAAGCTTCCGCTATAGCCCGCGGCTCGAAAGTTCTTACTCAGTCTTGATGGCTGAACGAAGCGCGCGCCGCCAAAACCGGCGGCGCTTGCGTTTAAACCGATTTCGTATGGGACCGGACCATGAGCGATATTGTTCTCTCCGTCGAAGTGCGTGAGCGCACGGGTACTGGCGGCGCACGTGAAACCCGCCGCAACGGCTTTGTGCCGGGCGTTCTTTATGGCGGCGACAAAGGTCCCGTCTCGATCGCGCTGAAAAACAACGAAGTGATCAAGGCGATCAACTCGGGCAAATTCCTCGCCCAGATGATCACCATCGATCACAAGGGTGAAAAGCAGTCCGTGCTGACCCGCGACGTGCAATTCCACCCGGTTCGCGACGAGCCGGTGCACATCGACTTCCAGCGCGTTGACGAAAGCACCATCATCACCGTCGAAGTGACCGTGCACTTCCACAATGACGAGAAGTCTCCGGGCCTGAAGCGCGGCGGCGTTCTGAACGTTGTGCGTCACGCCGTGGAAGTGAACGTGCCGGCGGGCTCGATCCCGGATCAGATCGATGTGGACCTCTCCGGTTACGACATCGGCGATTCCATCCACATCTCCGCCGTGACCCTGCCGGAAGGCGTCACCCCGGCGATCACCGACCGCGACTTCACCATCGCCACCATCCAGAACTCTCGCGCGGCGCGTGCGACCGAGGATGAAGAGGGCGCTGAAGGCGAAGAGACCGAGGCCGAGGGCGACGAGGAGTAATCCTCTTTCCTTCGTCCGGAACGGACTTAAAAGGCGGCTGGCGGACACTGTCCCGGCCGCCTTTTTCATTTCTGGAGCGCGTCATGCATCTGATCGTTGGGCTCGGCAATCCGGGCGGCAAATACGCCGGCAACCGTCACAATGTGGGCTTCATGGCGCTGGACGCCATCGCCGAGGACTGGCGGCTGGGGCCGTGGAAGTCGCGCTTTTCCGGTCAGACCGCCGAAGGCGTGGTGGAGACCGGGCAGGGACCGAAGAAGGTCCTGCTGCTCAAGCCCCAGACCTTCTACAACGAGTCCGGCCGGGCCGTGGCCGAGGCGGCGCGCTTTTACAAGATCGAGGCGGACAAGATCATGGTCTTCCATGACGAGCTCGATCTGGCGCCCGGCAAGTTCCGTCTCAAGACCGGCGGCGGGCATGCGGGCAATAACGGCCTGCGCTCGACCAAGGCGCATATCGAGGGCGATTTCAAGCGCGGCCGCATCGGCATCGGCCATCCCGGCGACAAGAACCAGGTCACCAACTGGGTTCTGGGCGATTTCTCCAAGGCCGAGGGTGAGTGGCTGGGCCCGCTGCTGGACGCGATCGCGCGCGCCTTCCCGCTCATCCTGGAGGGCAATGAAGACGCCTTCCAGACCAGGGTGACCCATCTCGCGCCCGCGCCCTGACACCGCGCGCTGAGTCCCTGAACGCGTTTTTGACTCGCCTCTTGGTTGATCCTGTCCTTCAATGGCGCAGTCTATGGACCATGCGCGGAGGAGGGGGCGCTCATGTGGGGCAGGAAGCGGCGTGCGTTTTATGCAGTGGATCCGGTGAACCCGGACGCCATGCAGGACGGCGGAAAACCGCACTTTCTGGATAAGTTAAAGGCGGTCGTCGATGACGTGCTGGGCCCGGCGCCGCTGCATGTCTGCATCGAGGCGGCCAATCCCAGAATGCTCGGCCGCTCTTCGGACCTGCTGATGCACCTGATGCTCAGCACCAATTTCGGCAGCTCGCCGCCCTCCTCACGGAACGGGATCCAGATCCATTTCATCCCCGACCGACTGTCGGTCCCGGCGCTGGACGGGCATGTCCTGGCGATCGGGGGGCCGCGCTCCAACGTGATCTCGCGGATCGCGATGGAATACGAGATGAACTATAGCGACCGCCTGCCATTCTACCGGCGGTACACGAGCGCCTGTTTCAAGATGCGCTATACCCATATCAACCGGCGCGATTACGATGACCGGGTGCTGACCGATATCGAGTCCCTGGACGAGACCGCGCTTGAAATCATTCATCACTACTACAACGACATCAACAAGATGCGTGATCAGGTCAAGGCGAACCCCCGCTCGCCCAGCAAGGATATCTACCTGTTCAGCGCCAATCGCAGCATCCTCAGCGCGCCCAAGCGCTCGCTTCCCTCGCTGTCCATAGACCTGACCGCGCTGCAGGAGAGCGGCGTGTCCATCCTCGCCCGCCCGGTCTCGGATTTCGTGCTGTACGACCATTTCGTCGAAACGCTGCTTCCCAATGTGTTCTCGAAGGGGGTGGACCAGCACGGGCTGATCATCATGCATGGTCTTCGCAATCTGGGCACGTTCGCCGGGGCGGGCATTCTGGACGACCCGGCGCATCTGGAGACCCTCCGGTCCCGCCTGGAGCAGTTCAAGCTGCGCCGGTCGGAAGGCTCGGCGAAGGCGGACCAGCGATGCTGGAGCGTCATCCGGCCTCTGGAATATGTCTTCGAGCAGCACTCCGAGGCGGAAGCGATCAAGCTGATCTCGGGTCTGGGCTATGGCCCCATTCGCGAGATGCACGGCGAGAGCCTCGCCATTCAGGCGCAGAACACGTCGGAAGCGCTCGACGAGGCCAAGCAGAATCTTGTGGAGTGGTCACGGGTCGAGCGGTTTCAGGCAGAGATCCGACGCCAGCATTACGACAAGCCGGTCGAGAAGCGGCGACGCTCCGCGGTGAAATTCGATCAGATTGACGAGAACCAGATCCTGGACGCCATGTCCCTGCCGCGCGATCAGCACATGCGGCGCCATCAGATCTATGTGCTGGGGTGCTTTGAAGCCAAGAAAACCGTTTTCACCCAGCAGACCCGGGCGATGACCCTGATCCATGCCCTCTTCAAGGCGGGCAAGATCGGCAAGGGGCGAAAGATCTGCATCATTGGCGGCGGGATCAGCGGCATGGCCGCCGCGGTGGCGGCTGCGGAAACCGGTACCCGGGTCGTCTTGCTGGAAAAAGAGCCCGAGCTTGTCCCGGTCATTGATCGCAAGAGCCAGCGCTATCTGCATCCGCGTTTCTATGACTGGCCGGAAAAGGGCTGTGAGCACGGCTCGACCGATTTTCCGCTGCCCGCGCTCAACTGGACCGCCGGCCGCGCCGAGACCGTCATCAGCACGCTCGTTGATCAGTTCGAGGCGTATCAGGCCCGTCGCGCCAGTCTCGGCGATTACACCGATTTCTCGGTGTATCGCGAGTTCCCGGTGCAAATGCTGCTGTTTGACCGCCAGAACCGGAAGCACATCGTCGCGAACTGGCATTTCGGCGTTGATGAGGATGGCGAGATGAGAGCGGTCACAGAGCCGCGGTCCATTCAGGAACAACTTGAAAGAAGACGCCGCAAACACGCGACGGCGACCGAAGCCGACCTCCTGGCCGAACGGCGCATGAAAGCCTCCGCCTATATCGCGCATTTGCAGAAAATGGGGGAGGGCGATCACGGCTATCCCGCCAGACGGGATCCCAGGGCGTCAGCGGCTGAGGAGTACAACGCCGCCGACGACCCCTGGTCGATCGTGGACTGTGACGTGGTGGTCTTCGCCACGGGCTTCGGAGCCGAGATCCCCAGGGAGTTCAACGCGAAGGTCAATCCGCCTATGCCGGAGGACCTGATCCTGAACAAGGGATACTGGACGCCAGACGAAACCGGTTTCGGGCGCGCCAGCGAACCCTTGGAGATCAAGGAAGATGCAGAGAGCGCGCCGGACCGGCTGTTCGTGGTGTCGGGCTCGGGGGATGGCGCGCTCGTGGACATTCTCCGGCTGTGCATCGAGAACTTTGACCATGAGCGGCTGGTCAATGAGCTCAACGCGCTCCTGTCGCCCCGGCTGAATGGCGCGGTCTGGGCCAACCAGTCCGATGTTCTGGTCTATGGCGACGAGCTCTCGCGCTTGTTTGAATCAGATGACTTCAAGCTGGTCGAAGGCGAAAAGGACCGGTTGGCGCAGATCGACCAGGTCATGTCCGGCTTTGATATTGACGCCTTCCTCGACCGGCTGGATGTGAAGCTCAACCCCGTCCAGGTCTATAATGTCGCCAATGTTCCGCAGCCTTTCTGGCCGGCCTCCTGTACGGCCCACCGGCTGCTGGTCTGGTGCCTGTTCAAGAAAGGCCGGGTGCGCTTCATCGAGGGCGCCATCACCGGCTATGAGGCCGATGAGGCCCAGAAGGCGCTGCACATCCGGCGCAAGCTTGCGGGCAAGACGCGCCGGATCAACCCGTCCGGGGTGGTGATCCGTCACGGGGTGGGGCAGCGGCATGCCGGATTCCTGAAGATCCAGGGCGTGCTGGATGAGGAATCCCGGTCGCACGAGGATATCGCCAATGATGGTCGCCGGCTGGTGGCGCTCTTGCGCCTGTCCAATACGCTGCACCCGGAAACGGAGAAGTTCTTCCGTCACACCATCAAGCATCTGAAATAGGGGATGCGGGGCGCGGCCCGGACGGGCCCGTCCCGCATGAACGGAAGTTCACAATTCCGCCAGCTTTCCGGCGGGAAGACGCCCTCAAAAACACGCCAGAATACCCCGATTTCGGCCATCTGCGGACACAAGCGCTCATCATATTCGATCCTGCCAGACGACGAGGCGGCCCTCAGACGCCCCGTGACTGTCCGGCCTAGAGCAAGGAGAGAGACTGATGAAACGCCAAGTTCTGATTTCGACGATCGCTGCTGCTGCTTTCGCAGGCGCTGCATTCGCTGAAGCCCCGATGTTCGACACTGTCGACACCGATGGCGACGGCGTGATCACCCTGTCTGAAGCGCAAGCTGTTGCGCCGGAACTGACCGAAGACGAATTCGCTGCGTTCGACGTGAACGCCGATGGCGGCCTGGACCAGGCCGAGTTCGAAGCCTGGGCGGCGACGCTTCCGGCTGACGAAGAGCACGGCGAAGGCCACTAAGCCTTACTGCGCTTCACACCCTCTGCACGTCCCCCCACGTGCACCCCGGGGCCGGTCGCCATGCGACCGGCCCTGTTTGTTGGGGCGGACATGAACGGGCTGACAGGCTTGCGGCGAGCGGGCCTTATTCGCGCCCCGGACTTTCCCTTTTGCCGCCCTTGTGAGGTCACAGCGCCGGATCAGATTGATCCTCGCTCCTCCCCGAGCGCCCGCCGCAAGGCGGATGAACCTTCCCATCTGGCCGGTTGCTTCGCGCAGCCGGCCATTTTTTTTCAGGCGATGAGGGGATGTCTGACCGCGCCGGCTCAGGCCGGGATCGTCAGCGGGTTCCGGAGCACAAGAAGCGCGATATAGCTCACATAGGCGAGCGTCATGACGAGGCCCGAAACCCGTCCGATGGGGCGGCGAAACAGGGCGAAGGCGAGAATGGCGAGGGCGGCAGCGGTCATGACCCAGAAGTCCAGCTGGATGAACTGGTCCGAGACGGGGGCCGGCTGGCCGGTCGCAAAGCTCGCCGCAAGACCGGTAATGCCGCCCACGGCGCTGATATTGAAGATGTTGGAGCCGACCACATTGCCGATGGCCATGTCCGCCTGCTTGCGCAGTGCGGCGACGAGCGCGGTGGCGAGCTCGGGCAGGGACGTGCCGAAGGCCAGGATCGTCAGTCCGATCACGGCGTCGGGGACATTGAACAGCGCGGCGATGCCCACGCCGCCATCCACGATCAGCTGGGCGCCGATCGGCAGCATCACCAGGCCGCCCAGAAGGAAGAGCGCCACCATGGGCGCCTTGGCGGGCAGGCCGTCCATATGCTCGATATCGGTGAGCTCGGCGATCATGGGATCGTCAGCATGCGCCTTCGCGGTCAGCGCCAGGAAGCTGACATAGCCGACAATGCCCACCGCCAGGATCGCGCCATCCATCAGCGACAATGCGCCATCCAGACACAGGGCGATGAAGAGCGCGGTGAAGCCCAGCGCGATGAAGGCGTTGCGTTTGACGCCGGTGGCGGTGGAGGCGATGGGCGCAAGCAATGCGGGCAGGCCAAGCACCAGTAGGACATTGGCGATGTTGGAGCCGACGATATTGCCGATGGCGAGCCCCGGCGCGCCTTCAACCGCCGCGGCGGCGCTGACGACCATTTCGGGCGCGCTGGTGCCGAAAGCGACGATGGTCAGTCCCACCAGAAGCGGCGGCACGCCCGCCTTGCTGGCCAGCGCGGTGGCGCCGCGCACCAGGATGTCGCCGCCCGTCAGAAGGACGACGATGCCGCCAAGCACCATCAGGCTGAAAAGAAGGATGTCGGGCATGAGGACCTGCGTCTGTGGCGGGCTAGGCCCGCGAGCGCCCTAGTCCAGACGCTTGTTGTCGATCAGGTTCAGAATGCCGAAAATGCCGACTGCGAGGCCGAGAGCGACAAGAGCTGCCATGGGACGGGTCCTTCCTGAGTGTCTGAGCGGGCGCGCACTGCGCCAACGCCTGCGATATAGCGTGATGCGAGGCCGAGAGAAAGACTGATGGCTTCAAGTTCACCAGTCATTGACACCCTTAAGTCAAGGTTGCACACCAGCCCTAACCCGTGTGGGGAACCGCAAGATGGCACGAGACATGACATCCGATGCTAGAAGTCGCCAGCTTCTGGAAGCGATTTCGGATGTCCAGTCCATCTATATCGGGGGCGAGGAATCCGCCTACGCCTCGTTCAACAGGCTGCTGGCCATTCTGCTCGACATCACGGAGTCCGGATACGGGTTCGTGGGCGAGGTCGTCGGCGAGGGCGACGGGGTCAATCCCTGGCTGCGCACCTGGGCGATGACCGATATCAGCTGGGACGCGCAATCTCGGGCGCTCTATGAGCAATCGGGACAGGAAGGCGTAATGGAGTTCGTCAATACCGAGCTGATCTTCGCCTCGGTGCTGAATTCCCACAAGCCGGTCATTGCAAACGCGCCCGACCTCAAGGTGAACCTGCCCCCTGGCCATCCGGCCATGACAGCCTTCATGGCCCTGCCCATGATGAACGGGGACGAGCTGCTGGGGATCGCCGGCGTGGCCAACCGCAAGGGCGGGTATGACGCCGAGCTGGCCGAATTCCTCACCCCCCTGACCAACACGATCGGGGCCTTCATCAAGGCTCGGCGTCTGGATGAGGCGGCCCGCCAGACCCAGGCGCGGCTCGAGCACTCGGAATCGCGCTATGCGCTGGCGATCTCGGGCACGGGCGCGGGCATCTGGGAATGGAACGCGGATGAGGAGACGCTCTACTGGTCAGAGCGCCTGCTCGAAATCATGGGGCTTCCGGAAAGCTATCAGCCGCCCACCTCGAAATCGGGTCTCGATTTCATGCATCCGGGTGATCGTGAGCGCTATCAGACGGCGATCTGGCGTCATCTGGAGGATGGCACCCCCTTGCGCGAGCGCTTGCGGGTGCGCCACGCCGACGGACACTGGATCTATGTGGAATCCCATGGCCAGGCTGAGCAGGTTGAACCCGGCGCCCCCCGGCGCATGGTCGGCACCCTGGTCGATGTCAGCGAGATCGCCGATGCGGAATCGCGGGCGCTCAAGGCGCGTCTGACCGCCGAAGTGGCCATCACCAGCGCGAACATGGGCCGCTGGTGGTATTCGGTCGAAGACTCGGTGATCTATCTCGACAGCCGGTTCGCCGCCTTGCTCGGCCGTCCTGATCTGGTCGACAAGCCCTTCCCCTGGGCGGACATGTTGATGCTGATGGTGCCCGAGGATCGCGACAATGTTTCCCGCACCCTTGAGAACACCCTCAAGTCCGAGGATGGGCGCATCACGCTGGCGCACCGCATCATCCGCCCGGATGGCGAAGTGGTCTGGCTGCAGGTGGACGGAGCCGTCATTCGTCGCGACGAGACCGGCGCCCCCCGGGAAATGACCGGCATCGCGGCGGACCAGACTCCGTTGCGCAAGGCCGAGCAGGAAGCCAACGAACATCGCCGGTTATACGAGCTGGCGATCAAGGGCTCCGACCTCACGGTTTTCGATCTCGACTTCAAGACCGACCAGCTCTTTGCCTCGCCCGGCTATTACCAGATGACGGGCAATCCCCAGCCCTCGAGCGTGCGCCGGATATCGGACTTCCTGGCCGCCGTGCATCCGGATGATCTGGCGGCGGTCCAGAAGACCCTGCGCGAGCCGGAGGTCAAACCCGGCGATCCCGGTCCCCACAAGCAGAATCTGGTGTTCCGCCTCCAGCACCGGGAGGGCCATTATCTCTGGGTGGAGGGGGTGGGCGAAGTCCTGTGCGATGCGGACGGACGCCCGGAACGGATTTCGGGCACGCTGCGCAATATCACGGACAAGCTGAGGATCGAGCAGGAAGCCCGTCAGGCGGGCATGCGCGCCCAGATGGCGCTGCGTGTGGCGGGGCTGGGCGTCTGGGACCTGGATTCCGAAAGCGGGCTTCTGAGGCTGGACGCCACGCTGGCGGATATACTGGGCAGGCCTGAACTGGCCTATCAGGAGATCAGCACGGAAACCCTGATCGCGTTTGCGCACCCCGAGCACCTGTCCGAGGTGCGGGAGATGTCCGAGGCCCTGCTGCGCGGCGATCACGAGCAGACGAACCTGGAACACATGATCATCAATGGCCGTGGCGAAACGGTCTGGATCAAGGTCTATATCCGGATCGTCGACCGGGATCACAATGATCTGCCCATTCGCATGATCGGGATTGTCGAGGATCTCACCCAGCACAAACGCGCCGAAGATACGCTGAAGGCGGCCCTCGCTCACGCCGAGGCGGCCAGTGAAGCCAAATCCCAGTTCCTGGCGAATATGAGCCATGAAATCCGAACGCCGCTGAATGGCGTTCTGGGCATTGCGCAATTGCTGGCGTTGACCGACCTCAACGACCGCCAGAAGGAGTTTGTCCAGACGATCCGGTCCTCGGGCCGGGCCCTTCTGTCGATCATCGAGGATATTCTGGACCTGTCCAAGATCGAGGCGGGCAAGCTCAAGCTCGTTCAGCGCCCCGTGCGCCCTTCCGACGTCATTGAGGAGACGGTGCAGGCGCATGCGCCCGACGCCGAGCGCAAGGCCTTGCCGTTGCGGCTCTCCCAGGCGCCGGAATTGTCGCGTGTGGCGATGGTGGACGCCAATCGGGTCCGCCAGATTCTCAGCAACCTTCTGGGCAACGCCATCAAGTTCACCGAAACCGGAGAAGTTCGGGTGGACGCGCTCTGGACCGAGACGGGCCGCATCCGGGTCGAGGTTCATGATACCGGGCCCGGAATGAGCGAAACCGTCCAGAAACGGGTCTTCGGGCGTTTTGAACAGGCGGACATGTCCCATTCGCGCAGCCATGAAGGCTCGGGTCTGGGCCTCGCGATCGCGCGCGAACTGGTGGTCTTGATGGGCGGCCAGATCGGGGTCCACTCCCGTCCGGGGCAGGGGGCGTGCTTCTGGTTCGAATTCCCGGCCCGGCCGGCCGATCTTGATGACGAGCCCCAGGAAACGGCGCAGTCCAGATTGCGCTATACGCCGGAAGCGCCGGCCCGGGACAAGCGCGTGCTGGTGGTTGACGATCAGAAGGTCAATCGCGATGTCACCGCCGAGATGGTGCGCCAGGGCGGGTATGAACCTGTGGTGGCGGCCAGCGGCGGAGAGGCGCTGGAATTGCTCCAGGCCGAACCCTTTGACGCCGTCCTGATGGACCTTCACATGCCCGGCATGGGCGGAGAGGAAGCGATCCGGCGCATTCGCGCCGGCGAGGCGGGAGCCGCCGCCATTCCGATTTACGTGGTCAGCGCCGACGCCACCGTGGAAACACGTTCGCGGGTCCAGTCACTGGATGTGGAGGGGTATTTCAGCAAGCCTGTGGAGTTGCAGGCCATCGTGAACGCGCTGAACGGATTGAATTCGGGCGTGTCCGCACGCGCTCATCCCCCTCAGGGCGCAGAGCATTGACGCTTGAGAGTGGAACCAATCGCCCTAGCTGACGTTATCAAAGCTAAAGGAGGCGATATGACCATTCGAGCAGAAAAAACCGAAGCACGCCAAGGTGAGCGCCGGAACTGGCAGGAACATGTCCTCTATGCCTCCTTGGGAGGTGCGGTCATTGCGCTCGCCGTGATTGCGTTTGTCTTCATCATCTAGGGTTTGATCTCTGGTATATTGAAGCTAGTCTGGCGCCGACAGGCATCCATCACGGGGCCTGCGTCGCCGCATCCGGTCCGGAAAGGTCAATAAAATCCTAAAATGGACTGCGCATCGCCATTTCCGGTGCTAGGGTCCCGAAGCGTCGCCCGTGGGGAGGCTGACGCCCTGGATTGAGGGAGGCCGAGATGGGCCTGATCTTTGCGCGTGCGACCAACGCCACTTTCACGATTTTCCTGTCCTTCGTGCTGTCCTACATCATGCTGATCAGCATGGGCATTCTCTGGCCGGAAGGTCTCGACTGGCTGGTGCAGCGCGCCAAGGATTTCGAGGCTTTGATCCTGCGGCCCGACATTCCGGTGCGCTACAAGGTCTGGATGGATCTGCTGATCGAGGAGGGCGCCATCCTGCTGCTGTTCTTCACTCTGATTGCGCGGATCATTGTCGCCCTGGTCGGCAGTGCGATCTCGGCGCCGTTCAAGAAGCATTAGCGGACGTTTCAGACGCACTTGAGCAACTGGTCAAAGCGGGCGGATTTGGGCACTCTTCGCCCATGATCGACCCGCGCGCCGCCCATATCCTTGTCGTTGATGATGATGACCGCATTCGCGATCTTCTGACGAAGTTCCTGCGCGCGCGAGGTTTGCGCGTCACCTCCGCCAGCGACGGCAGGAAAGCGCTCTCGTTGCTGGCGCAGATGCGCTTTGACCTGATCATCCTCGACGTGATGATGCCGGGCGCGGACGGATTTGAAGTCACCGAAACCGTGCGCCAGACCGATGCGACGCCCATCCTCCTGCTGACCGCGCGCGGCGAGCCCGAAGATCGCATCAAGGGGCTCAGCCTCGGGGCGGACGATTATCTCGCCAAACCGTTCGAGCCTGAGGAGCTGGTGCTGCGCGTGCAGGCGATCCTGCGCCGCGCCCTGCCGCAGACCCGCGGGCCGTCGGCGGTCGCCTTCGGGCCCTGGCGGTTCGAGATCGAAAGCGGGCAATTGAGCGAAGACGGCAAGTCCGTGCGTCTGACCGGTGGTGAGACCGCGCTTCTGGCCGCACTGGCCAAATCCAATGGCGAGGCGGTGTCGCGGCAGTCGCTGTCCGAGCAGGCCGCCAATGGCGCGGGCGAGCGGGCGGTGGACGTGCAGATCACCCGTCTCAGACGCAAGATCGAACTGGACCCCAAGGCCCCGCTCTATATCCAGACCGTGCGGGGGTCGGGCTACAAGCTGGTGGCGGATCCGGTCTACGACGTTGCTGAAGGCTAGGGCCGGATGCGCTTCTCTATCAAACCCTATCTGCCCAAGGGCCTGTTCGAGCGATCACTGCTGATCATCGTACTGCCCGTGGCGCTGATGCAGGGGGCTGTGACCTGGGCCTTCTTTGACCAGCACTGGCAGACCACGACGGCGCGCCTGAGTGAAAGCGTGGCGGGTGAGGTGGCGCTGGTGGTCGCGCTTTATGAACGCGAAGGCCCTGAACAGTTCGACGCGCTGGCGAATCTCGCCTTCGCCACCACCGATCTCAGCGTAGAGTTTCGCGAGGGAGATGCGCTCCCCACCACCCGCCGCACGGCGTTTTTCCGCGCGCTGGACCGGACGCTCAGAAGCGCGCTGGGCGATGAGCTGAACCACGCCTTCTGGTTCGACACCACGCGCTATCCCTCCTATGTCGACATCCGCGTGCAGGTAGATGGCGGTGTCCTGCGCTTCATCGCCGTGCGCGACCGGGTGTTCGCCACCACCGGGCATATCTTCCTGATCTGGCTGTTCCTCGCGACAGGCCTTTTGCTCACCGTCGCCATCCTGTTCATCCGCAATCAGGTCAAACCGATCCGCCAGCTCGCCGAGGCCGCCGAAGCTTTCGGTCGGGGTCAGGATGTGGAGCGCTTCAAGCCCGCCGGCGCGCGTGAAGTGCGCCGCGCCAGCGCCGCCTTCCTCGACATGCGCGGCCGGCTCAAGCGCCATATCGAACAGCGCACGCAATTGCTCGCGGGCGTCAGCCATGACCTCAGAACCCCGCTCACCCGCCTACGCCTCCAGCTCGCCCTTATGCCGCAAAGCGAGGAGCGGGACGCCGCGCGCCGCGATCTCGCGGACATGGAGGCCGCGCTCGAGGAATATCTCGCCTTCGCCCGTGGTCAGGCGGGGGAGGAGCCTGAAAGCCTCGACCTCACCGCCCTGTGCGAGACGCTGGCGGACGACGCCGCGCGCGAGGGCGTCGATCTGCGGCTCGAGGTGGAGGACGGGCTCATCGTGCAGGCGCGCGAGAGCGCCCTGAAACGCGCGCTCGCCAATCTCGTCTCCAATGCGGCCGCCCATGCCGAAGACGTGCTGCTGAGCGCGCGCCGCAATGGCTCGCGCCTTGAAATCCTCATCGATGATAACGGCCCCGGCATTCCCGCTGATCAGCGGGAGGACGCCTTCAAGCCCTTCTCGCGCCTCGACGAAAGCCGCAACGCCAACCGCAAGGGCGTCGGCCTCGGCCTCGCCATCGCTCGCGACACCCTGCGCGCCCATGGCGGGGAATTGCGGCTCGAGGACTCCCCGCTCGGCGGTCTGAGGGCGCGGGTCAGCCTGCCGGCCTAGAGGCTGCCCCCCTCTTCCCTGAAGGCTGTCAGGGAAGAGGGGCGCCTCGCCTTACTGATTGTCGAAGCCGAAATCGGTCAGGCCTCCGGTCCGGGTGACGGCGAAGCGCCGCATGCGGACGGTGTCCGAGAACTGACCGGTGTTGGCGAACACCCGGAAGGTGACATTGGCGCGCGCGAAATCGCCGCAATCGGCCAGATCATTGCTGGTGATGACAAAGTCGCCGTCGCTGACGCGACCGGGGCGCACCGTGAGTTCGCAGTCGAGATAGCTGCCGCGATACTCCCCGGAGGCCGCATGGGCGAGCGCCGCCTGGATGCGGGTGGGCGCCCCGGTGATGCCCGTGATGCGGAAGACATTCTGGGTGCCGACCGTACTGTCTCCGGTCCATTCGAAGGGACCGAACACCACATTGGACTGCCCGTCATCGCCCTCACGAATGGTCGGCGCGGTCTGGAAGGCGTGATCGAAATTGAAATCGGTCAGGTCGCCATGGGCCCCGATCGCGATCCGCCGCATGCGTACGCCGTCCGGCATGGTCTCGGCGGCGGCGGTGATCCGGAAGCTGAGGTCCGCACGACCGAAGGCGCCGCAATCGACGAGGTCCGACGTGCTTATGAGATAGTCGTGCGCGCCGGCGCGCTCGGGGCGAATCTGCAGGGTGCAGTCGGAGTATGCGCCGTCATAGCCGCTGGCGGCGGCGTTGTTGATGGCGACCTCGATCTCGCCGGGAACGCCATCAAGCCCCGAAATCCGGAACAGGTTCCGTGTCGGCGCATTGGCGTCGCCGGTCCACTCGAAAAGCCCGGCCTCGACCTCGACGCGGCCGCCTGAAATCGCTTCAGGCTGCAGGGGCGTGTCCATCAACTGATCAAAGGAGAAATCGGTGACCGATCCGTCCGCCGTGGTGACGAGGCGGGTCAGGGTGACGCTTTCGGAATAATCGGCGATGTCGGTGAAGCGGAAGCTGAGATCCGCCCGACCGAAATCCCCGCATGCAGCGAGATCGGCGCTGGTGAAGTCATAGATCCCGTTTGCAACCCTGCTCGGGGGGATGTCCACCGCGCAATCGCTGAACGCGCCGTCGAACCCGTCCGCCGCGGCGTTGGCGATCGCGATGTCCATGCTCTGTGGGATACGGTCCTCGAGGCCGGACAGGCGGAAGCGGTGCAGGCGCCCGCTCGCCGGCGTTTCAGTCCATTCAAAGGGGCCGAATGTCAGCGCGCCGGGACCTTCCCCCCAACGCGACAGCGGCGAGCGGTCCGCCACCATGTCGGTGAGCATGCCGCTCTCGCTGACCCGGAACCTACGCAGCAGGATGCGCTCGCCCAGATCGGCGGGATGAGGCGTGATGCGGAACACCAGATCGGCGGAGCCAAAGGCGCCGCAGGCCGCCAGGTCCTGAGCGAGGATGAGATACTCGCCGCCGGACCGGCGTCCGGGCCGGACCTCCAGATCGCAATCGCTGAATGCGCCCTCAAAACCGGCGATCCGGGGATCGCGGAAGGCGACTTCGATCCGTTCGGGCGGGGCCCTGTCCAGACCGGTCACGCGGAAGATGTCGCGGCCCTCGCCCTCGGGCTCCAGCACGTCCGGGAACGGCCCGAAGGCGCGCTTGCCCGGCTCGTTCAGGCGGATCATCTGCGTGGTGGCGAGACCGCTGGTGCGGCCATTGCCGGTTTCATTCCGGATCTCGTCCTGCAGGCTCAGGCCCACGCGATAGGCGCCCGGGGGATAGTTCGGCGGGATGCGGACGTTGAACGAACCGCTGCCGCGGGTCTGGCCGTTGAACTGGATCAGGGGCGTCGTCAGGATGGATTGCCGCTTGGCCGCCTCGTCATGGGCCAGCCAGAGCGACAGGCTGCGCAGTCCGGAGCCGCCCAGATCCTCCACGTCATAGTCGACCCGCACCGTTGCGCCCAGCTCGGAGGCCTCCACGGCGTCCGGCGTCAGGGTCAGGCGGTGGATGACCGGCGCCAGGGTGTCGGACTCCCCGTTCCGGATGGTCAGGGTCCGGTCCTCGGTCAGATCGTCCTGGTTGAGGAAGAGGATGTTCCGGGCCGTGTCGCGGGCCTGGACGCTGATGTAATACTGCCCCGACGGGGTTCCGGCCGGCACGTTCAGGAAGGTGCGCCCCTGCAGCTCGGTCTCCCCGGACAGGGAGATCAGCGAGTTGCTGATCGCGCCGTCATAGGTGGGCGAATCCACGTGGTAGAGCCCGAAGGAGACGTAGTCGAGACCGGCGCCGCCGGGCTCGCTGACATCAAAGGCGATCTCGATCCGGCCATCCTGGCCCTCCAGCGTCAGCGGATCGGGCGTGACCTCCAGCGCGTTCAGCACCGGGTCCAGCGTGTCGCTCGCCGTGTTCACGATGGTCACGGACGGCGTCGGCTGGCTGAGATCATTGGAGTTCTCGGCGTGATCGAACGCCCACAGGAACACCTTGTACTCGCCTGGCCGCGTATACGGGTTCACATCGATGCGCACCCGGCCCGTGGACCGGTTGCCGCTCAGCGCGTGCTGCCCGCCATCAATATCCGGAGCGGTGAAATCGCCCACGAGCTGCAGTTCGAGCAGCATCATGTCGAGATAGGAGCCGCCCGTATCGGTGATCTCGTAGTCCACCCAGAGCGTGGTCTCGCCCGCATCGATATCGAGCGTTTCAGGCGTGATCGTCAGCGATTGCACGACCGGCCGGTCCGTATCGACCGCCTCGGGCCGATCCGGGCCGGCCTGCAGGTGCGCCGTCGCGCCCGCCATCTCCCCATCCGAGCCGGGCTCAAGGGTTGCAGGGCTGCGGATCAGCCGCGTCGGCGCAGGGCCGTCCGCAGACACGATCAGACTCTGAAGCTCGTCCCGCAAGAGGGCGCAGGCCCCGGCATCCGCATCACAGGTCTGAAGCCGCCGCTCATAGGCGAGGATCTGCGCGGCCGGCAGGCCCTCTCGGGCGCGCGCATCCAGCGCGCGCGCGGCCTCGGCCCGGCCTGCGGCCAGACCGGCTCCGGAGGACATCTGCGCCAGCGCCGCCGGGGCGCCGATGGCGCTGATGACCAGGGCGCAAAGCCCTGCCGTGATGCGTGAATGCGCCATTCTTCCCCTCCAGATTGCGCGACCCTGTTCGAGACCCACTATAAGGGGAGCAGCGGATCTGAAAACCCGCTTTCACAATGTGTTAAGCTTTTATGCAGCCCCGCCGCCCGGCCCGTCCGGGCGCCGGCTCCCGCAGGTCTCCCCGTCGCGCTTGCAGTCCTCATACTCCGGCGGCAGGGGTTTGATGCCCAGGGCTTCGCGGTGGGCGTCGGTGAACTCTTCGCCCTCTTTCAGCCCGGCCCGCTCGCGCAGATGCGCGGCGAGGCGATCGAGCCGACGATCCATCTCGTCATAATAGCGGCTGGCGTCCTCCGCCGTCTTCGGCTGCGGCGCGCTGGCGCGCATGCGGTCATAGCGCTCGGCGAGGCGCAACGCCTGCTCGGCCTGTCGCAAGCGCCCCGCGCCGGTCAAGGCGAGCGCGCGCTGTTTGAGACTGCGCGCCATCTGCCCCCATTGCTCGGCGGTGATTTCGGGGGCGTCTTCGCGCGCTTCTTTCTCTTCACCCTCTTTCCCATACTGAAACCCCGGACTTGATCCGGGGCCTCCCTCCGCGTGTGGCGCCTCATTCTGATGGAGGTCCCGGCTCAAGGCCGGGAATTCAGGTGAGGGAGAGGCCGCACCCAAACCCCGCCCCGACGCGGCCCAGGCCGTCGCCTCCAGATCGCAAACGCGAAAGCCATGCGCCTCGGCCCAGCGATAGATGGTGCTCACCGTCACGCCGCAGGCGCGGGCGATCTCGGCGGTCTCCGCCCCCGCCTCCCGCATCGCCCTTGCCCGGGCGATCCTCGGATCCATGATGTCAGGTGTCTCAGCGCTCATGCCCTTGAAGGTAGGGGGTGAGGGCGGGGTGGGGGATAGGGTGGCGTTCTCCGCTTTGAATCTCCCTCTTTCCCAAACTGAAACCCCGGCCTTGAGCCGGGGCCTCCCTCCGCGTCTGGCTCCATATCCTGATGGAGGTCCCGGCTCGCGCTGCGCGCGTCCGGGAATTCAGTTTGGGGGAATAAGACTCTCCCCCTCGGTCCTCGGGCTTGACCCGGGGACCCAGACTAGCCGAGCCGCCGCATGGGCCTCCCCCGCCCTTAACTCTCCCTCTTTCCCCGCGCAGGCGGGGATCCAGAGATCATCAAGCGCCGCGACTCCGGCTCTGGGCCCCCGCCTTCGCGGGGGAAGAGAATAAGACTCTCTCCCTCTCGGTCCTCGGGCTTGACCCGGGGACCCAGACCAACCGAGCCGCCGCATGGGCCTCCGGATCAAGTCCGAAGGCCGAGAGGTTGGGGCAAGCTCCACATCACTCCCCCGTCATTCCGGACTTGATCCGGGATCTACTGCAGGCGTCTCTGCGATCAGAACAGAGCGTTTCCGGCGGATCCCGGCGCGCTGCGCGTCCGGGATGACAGAGTGGCGGGGCAGGCGGGGCGCTGGCGGCTCACTGTCACGCCGCAGGCGCGCGCGATATCGGCGGTCTCCTCCCCCGCCTCCCGCATCGTCCGCGCCCGGGCGATCCTCGGATCGGTGATGTCAGGTGTCTCAGCGCTCATGCCCTTGACGGTAAGGGGTAGGGGGTGAGGGCGAGGTGGGGGATAGGGTGGCGTTCTCAGTGTTTCACTTTGTTCTCATTCAAGCCTCAGCATGGAAAAGAACAGGTGTCAGTTTTGCCGTTTTGGTGAGCGCGTCTGGTCGCTAGTAAGGTGTTCGAAGATAAAAAAATCGCTTATTGATTGATTTTGGATGAGTTGATATCTGCGTATAATCCGTGTGCTGTTGATTGAGAAATTTGATGAGCAATTGGCCTTCAGAGCAGTTTAATCCGTTAGAACTGACCTTGGATCCTTTAAATCCAAGAATTGAAGTTCCGGAAAATGCAAGCCAAGCGGATATTATTTCCGCCATGTTCGAGTATGAGGAAATAGTTGAGCTAGCAAATAAAATAGCAGCAGAGGGAATGCTGCCTGGTGAAAGGATTATCGTAACAAGGGAAAATGGTTTTGTAATGGTTCTTGAGGGAAACAGAAGAGTTACCTCGTGCCAAGTGCTCTTAAACCCCTCATTGATTCCTGAAGCCTATAAAAGAGATATCATTAAGCCAACAGAAGATGTGTTGCACGACATCAGAAATATTCAAGCTGATGTCTCTCCCGATAGGCATTCGGCTGAGCGAATATTAACGATTCGGCATACTGAGCCGGGTATAAAAAAGTGGACTCCCATCGCAAAAATGCGAAGGGCCGCAAGGCTATATGATTTAGGGGAGCCGGTAGCCTCGATTGCCAAAATGCAAGGCGCTAGTGAGGAGGCGGTTCGGAGAGTTATCCGAGAGTATAACCTTCTCAGAATGGCTCAAGAAACACCCCGTCTGCATAAAGCAGAAAAGGCATTATTATTTGACCCTAAGTTAAAAGTGAATCCATATCTTAGATTTTGGACGCTAGCTGGAGTGATGGACGCATTTCAGCTTTCTTTTGATGCTTATCAAGTGCCTAAGACTAGCTTAGACAAAAAGACTTTCCATCCAGCAATGCGTAAAATAGTTAAAGGATTTTTTGTTCCGGACCCCAAAACCGGAAAAACCACTTACGACACGAGAACTGATCAGAAGAAAATTTTGCGTGATATTGGGCTTGCTGTTTCAAGTGATGGCGCAACACGTGCAGAAAAACCCACGAAGCCTGCTAATTCCAAGGCCGCTGTAACTGAAGATAAAAAATTAGACAGAAAACCTGTTATAAGTCCAACAAGAAAATCTCTAAAGCCGGATTTGTTTTTCGAAAGTTTGGTCTGTGGCGTAGAAGATGATACGCTCAAACAAGTAATTCATGAGATAAATAAAATAAATCCTTATGAGTTCCCGTTGACTAGTACATTCTTATTCCGGGCTCTTATTGAATCTACGATTTATTATCTGCTCTCTCAGGCTGGCGATTTGCCGAAATCTAAAATGCCTGGGCTAAAGGGCTACGTAAACCACCTGATAGCAAATCCTCACCATCTGCCAGATGACAGGGCGCGTGACGTGCTGGATGGGGTAAGGAGCAGGGGGGAGCTAGATTATCTTAGCATCTCGGCTCACGGCCAGTGGGCGCATGCGGATGCTGGGCGTATTGTGTCACTCGCAAATCAGCTGCGGCAGTTTATTAGGAGTGTTGTTCAGTGAATTGGGGGTATCAATCACCGCTTCGTTACCCGGGATCGAAAAGAAAATTTGCCTCTATTGTTAAGCGGTATGTAGAGGCCTCTTATTCGGGGAACAAAACTTTAATTGAGCCTTATGCGGGTGGAGCGAGTGTTTCTATTTCATTGCTTTCATCGGGGCATATTAGATCGGCTGAGTTGTATGATCTTGACCCGCTCGTAGTGGCTTTTTGGAAAGCCGTACGTGATTGTCCTAAGGATTTAATTGCTATAATTGAAAGTTGCGAACTAAGCATTGAAAACTGGGTTGTCCAAAAGAGAATTGCAGAAGAATATAATGGCGAAGGTGATGATTTGAGCGCCGCATTTTCTTTCCTTTTTTTAAATAGAACTAATTTTAGTGGAATAATTGGTGCGGGGCCAATCGGGGGCATGTCACAATCATCTAAGTATAAAATTGGGTGTCGATTCAACAAAGATCGAATATGCAAAACAATAGAAACTATGTCTAAAATTATGCAGAATGTGATTATTGAATGCAGAAGTGCACAAGAGGTTTTTTTGGACAGAGCGAACGACGATAGGGTTTTTTGGTTTATTGATCCGCCATATATATCCATGGGAAAGAGGCTATATAGATTTTTTTATGACATTGAAGAGCAAGAAAAGTCTGCGGCCTTGATTGGAGGTTTGAGTGGGGACTGGATTTACACTATTGATGATGAGAAGTTTATTAGAGAGAACTTTAGCATACATGCTATTAGGTCGGTGGTGTGGGAATATTATTTGAAAACAAGGTCTTTGAAGGAAGAGTACTTTGCGGTTTCTGATAGCCTTGGCTATTCTGTGCAGGAGGGCTTTCCAGAAGCAGCTGAATTCACTGAGGACTATTTGCGAGTTGGAAATATATAGTCCTTAAATTTAGTGCTTCTGTCTGAGTGATAGGCCGTTAAGTGGGCTTCCATCAAGCTCTGAGGCGATCAAAGGCATGGAGAAAGTTTGGTGGTTAACATCTTAAGCCCCCTCCAGCTTCTTGATCTCATCCCCCCGGATCAAGTCCGGGGCAGGCTCCACCACGCCACTACGCCTCGTGCAGGCCGGGGCGCAAGGCCCCGGATCCTTACACAGCGTCCGCTGTGTCATCGGTGAGCTTCTTGATCTCATCCCTTAGACGCGCGGCTTCCTCAAACTCCAGATCCGCTGCGGCCTCACGCATCCGCTTCTCCAGATCCGCGATCGTGGTCTTGAGATTGTTGGGTTCGAAGCGGGCCTGATCCTCGGCCACCGCGCGGTCGCGCTTCTTGTCGCGTTTCTTGCCGCGGCCCTTGGCGGTTTCTTCCATCACGCCTTGCAGGATATCGCTGACGCCGCGGGTGACGGTGCGCGGGGTGATGCCGTGCTCCTGGTTATGGGCGATCTGTTTCTCGCGGCGGCGTTCGGTCTCCTGCATGGCCCGCTCCATGGAGCCGGTGATGCGATCGGCATAGAGGATCACCCTGGCGTCGGCGTTGCGCGCGGCGCGGCCGATGGTTTGGACGAGCGAGGTTTCAGAGCGCAGGAAGCCTTCCTTGTCCGCATCAAGAATGCCCACAAGGCCGCATTCGGGGATGTCGAGGCCTTCGCGGAGCAGGTTGATGCCCACAAGGACGTCGTATTCGCCGAGGCGCAGATCACGGATCAGCTCGATCCGCTCCACCGTGTCGATGTCCGAGTGCATGTAGCGGACCTTCAGGCCCTGCTCGTGCATGTATTCGGTCAGATCCTCGGCCATTTTCTTGGTGAGGGTGGTGATGAGGGTGCGATAGCCGGCCTCGGCGGTCTTCCTCGCCTCCTCGATGATGTCATCGACCTGGCTCGAAGTCTCGGTCTGCACCGGGCGTACTTCGACGGGCGGGTCGATCAGGCCGGTGGGGCGGATGACCTGTTCGGTGAAGACGCCGCCGGTCTGGTTCAGCTCCCACTTTCCGGGCGTGGCGGAGACGTGGAGCGTTTGCGGGCGCATGGCCTCCCATTCCTCGAATTTGAGGGGGCGGTTATCCATGCAGGAGGGCAGGCGGAAGCCGTGCTCGGCCAGGGTGCGCTTGCGGTTGAAGTCGCCTTTGTACATCGCGCCCAGCTGGGGCACGGTGACATGGCTTTCATCAATGAAGACCAGCGCATTGTCGGGCAGGTATTCAAACATGGTGGGGGGCGGCTCGCCGGGCTTGCGGCCGGTGAGATAGCGCGAATAGTTCTCGATCCCCATGCAGGAGCCGGTGGCTTCGAGCATTTCAAGGTCGAACTCGGTGCGCTGTTGCAGGCGCTGGGCTTCCAAGAGCTTGCCGTTGGCTTCCATCCAGGTCAGCCGCTCGGCGAGCTCCTTCTTGATGCTGGCGATGGCCTGATTGAGCGTCGGGCGCGGGGTGACATAGTGGGAGTTGGCGTAGACGCGGACTTTCTCGAGATCGCCAATGGGGGCGCCGGTGAGGACCTCGAACTCCTGAATGCGCTCGATCTCGTCGCCAAAGAAGCTGATCCGCCAGGCGCGGGCGTCATAGTGGGCCGGGAAGATCTCCAGCACATCGCCGCGCAGGCGGAAGGTGCCGCGCTGGAAGGCGGCGTCGTTTCTTGTGTATTGCAGCGACACGAGGTCGCGCATGACCTGGCGCGGATCCTTTTCCGCCCCCACCTCCAGATCGAATACCATGGCGGTGTAGGTCTCGACCGAGCCGATGCCGTAAATGCAGCTCACCGAGGCGACGATGATGACGTCGTCGCGCTCCAGGATCGCGCGGGTGGCGGCGTGGCGCATCCGGTCGATGGCCTCGTTGATGGTGGATTCTTTTTCTATGTAGGTGTCGGTGCGCGGCACATAGGCTTCGGGCTGGTAGTAGTCGTAGTA
>NZ_DJIQ01000004.1:0-21385 GCF_002433705.1 Oceanicaulis sp. UBA6590 | reverse complement strand
CGACGCAGCGATCTCCATCGACACCATGAAGCCGGGCGTCGCCCGCGCCGCCGTGCATGCCGGCGCAGGGTTGTGGAATGACGTCAATGCGCTTCGGGCCGAAGGCGCGCCGGAAACCGCCATGGAGCTGGGCGTGCCGGTCTGTCTGATGCACATGCAGGGCGAACCGCGCACCATGCAGGCTGATCCGCACTATGATGATGTGGTCAATGATGTGGCCCGCTATCTGGGCCAGCGAGTCGGCGTGTTGTTGTCGACCGGGTTCGACCGCAGCCTGATCGTGCTCGATCCGGGCATCGGCTTCGGCAAGACGCTCGAGCACAATCTCAAGCTCATCGCCTCGCTCGAGCATTTCGTCTCGCTGGGCCTGCCGGTGCTGTTCGGCGCGTCGCGCAAACGCTTCATCAACGCGATTGACGAGACGGCGACGGACGCCCTGGATCGGCTGGGCGGGTCCCTGACTGTTGCCTTGCAGGCGGCCCGGGCAGGCTGCGCCATCGTGCGCGTGCATGATGTGCGCGAGACGGCGCAGGCGCTCAAGGTTCAGGCGGAGATTGCTCGCTACGCTGACTGACGTCCGTCCAGAGCGGCCCGCAAAGCGGCGTCAGACTGGATCTGTTCACTCGTTCGCCACTCCGCCTCCGGCTGCAGACCCGCCGCAACCAGCAGGGTGGCGCAGGCGACCTGCCCGCCCCGCGCGCCGGGTGGCGGATCGAGCCGCCCCTGCACGGCCCATCCGAGCGGCGTGCCGTGATACTGGGTGTCGCGCAGGAAAATGTAGACGCCGTGATCAATCAGGCGTTTGACGAGATCGGGCAGGCCCATGATGGCGGCCCAGTGCAGGGCCGTGGCGCCGAAGACGCCGCGCGGGTCCGGATTGGCGCCTTTGTCCAGTAGCCGGTGCGCAATGGCGGGACAGGACAGGCTGATGGCGCTGATCAACAGCGTATCGCCATTGCCCGGGTGCACAGCATCAAGATCGGCGCCCGCCGAAATCAGGGCGTTCGCGAACGCCAGACCCTGGCCTTCACTCAGTCGGCCGTCAAATACGCGATCACAGATCGCATGGATCGGATGCGGGGCGTGATCGCCCTCGATTACAGGCGCATTGGTCAGATGCGGCTGCTGGGCCAGCAACCGGCTGAGCCCGCTCGGGTCCTGCGTGTCGAGGCAATCGATAAGTCTGGACATAAAACAAGCCTGCCGCAGGGCGGCAGGCTTGTCCTGTCCGTCTCATGACCTCTTGGTCAGATTAGCCGGTCTTGCGCTTGATGCGCTTCAGCGGACGGTCGCCGCCTTCGGACTTCTTGAAACCGGACGGCTTGCCGCCTTCGGCTTTCTTGAAGCCGGGCTTGCCGCCATCGCGCTTCTTGAAGCCCTCGCGCTTGCCCGCATGGGGCTTGTCGCCAAAGGAGCGCTCACCCTCGCGTTTCTTGAACGCAGGCTTGTCGCCATAAGAGCGCTCGCCGTCCCGCTTCTTGAAGTCGCCGGACTTGCCGCCCTTGGGCGCCCAGTCGCGCTTGGGACGGGTGTCTCCGCGGGCATCATCAAGCGAGCCCGAGAAGAAGTCGTCATCATCATGCGAGCGCTTGGCGGCGCGTTCGGCCTTGCCCGGGCGCGGCGTGCGCTTGGGCTTGCCGCGATCGCGGTCGCCGCCGCGCGGACCACTGCCAAAGCCCGGCCCGGCGGTCTCGAACGGCTCATCGCCCGCGATTGTGACCCGCACATTCTTGTCGGTTTCGCGCGGCTGATTCATCGCCTCGGTGAAGCCGTCGATCTTGTCTTCGGCGATCTGGAAGCGGGTGGCCGTCTCGCCAATGCGGATCGCGCCGATATCATTGCCGACAATCCCGCCCACACGGCAGATCAGCGGCACCAGCCAGCGCGGTTCGGCGCGTTGCTTGCGGCCCAGATCAATCTCGAACCATTGACCGGCGTCAAAATCCTCGCGGCCCCGACGCGGACCCCGGTCGGCGCGCTCTTCGCGCTGACGCTCGGGCGGCGTGCCTGACAGCTCTTCGGGCGCCGGCATGCGGCGTTCCAGCTCGGACAGGAAGGCGGCGGTCAGCTTCTCGGCGCCGAAGCGCTCGATCAGCTCGCGGATTTCCTCAAGCCGGTCCTCATCCACATCCTGGGAGAGGGCGGGGTGATCGCCCAGACGTTCGCGGTCTTTCTCGCGCACGAGATCGGCGTCGGGGGCATCCACCCACTCCGCCTGCACCTTGGCTTCGCGCAGCAGGCGGATGACCCGGCCCTTGCGCGAGCTGGCGACGACAAAGACGCTGGTGCCCTTCGCGCCGGCTCGGCCGGTCCGGCCAGAGCGGTGCAACAGGCTTTCGGCATTGGTCGGCGGCTCGGCATGGACCACCAGATCAAGACCCGGCAGGTCGATGCCGCGGGCGGCGACATCGGTGGCGACGCAGACGGTCGCCCGGCCATCACGCAGCGCCTGCAGCGCCTTGGTGCGTTCAGCCTGGGTCAGCTCGCCCGACAAAGCCACGGCGTGGAAGCCGCGATTATGGAGCTTGGCGGCCAGACGGTTCACCGCATCGCGGGTGGCGCAGAACACCAGCGCGCGCGGGGCGGCGTGATAGCGCAGCACGTTGATGACGGCGTTCTCGCGGTCATGACCGGCCACGGTGTGCGCCAGATAGGTGATGTCGGCGTGCTGGTTCGTCGCGCTCAGGGTCGAGATGCGCAGCGCGTCGCGCTGATAGGTCTCGGCGATGCGCGCGATCTCTTTGGACACGGTGGCCGAGAACAAGAGCGTGCGGCGCTCTTCCGGGGCGGAGCCCAGGATGAACTCAAGATCCTCACGGAAACCGAAATCGAGCATTTCGTCCGCTTCATCGAGCGCAATGGCGCGAATGTTGGACAGATCGAGCGCCTTGCGTTCGATATGGTCGCGCAGACGGCCCGGCGTGCCCACCACGATATGCGCGCCGCGTTCGAGTGCCCGGCGCTCGGTGCGCGGATCAAGGCCGCCCACGGCGCTGGCGAGTTTCGCGCCCGCTTCGGCATAGAGCCAGTCAAGCTCGCGCTGGACCTGAAGGGCCAGTTCGCGGGTCGGGGCGATGATCAGAGCGAGCGGCGCGCCGGCCTGGGGCAGGCGGTCTTCGCCCGCTAGCAGGGTGCCGGCCATGGCCATGCCGAACGCCACGGTCTTGCCCGAACCGGTCTGGGCGGAGACCAGCAGGTCCCGGCCATCGGCCTCATCGGTCAGCACGGCGTTCTGGACGTCAGTCAGGGTCTCATAGCCCTTCGCCTCCAGCGCCGTGACCAGCGCGGAGGGGATGGTGTTGGGGAAACTCATATGTACCTCGCAAAGGACGTCGCCTCACAATCCCTTGCTTGAGGCAGTCCCGAAAACCTTGTCGCGCGGAGATCCCCGGCGCGACTGAGCGGCGGCTGATAGCAGGCCTCGCACCGAAAAGATACGAAAAACCTGCATCAGCCCCGAAATGGCCTTGATTGGACCGCTCAGCCTTCCGCCAGCGCGGCGAGGCGCGCGTAGACGCCTTCGCCCTGGCTCGCCAGTTCATCATGCGTGCCCTGTTCCACGACCCGACCCTTGTCAAAGACCAGGATGCGGTCCGCGTCGCGGATGGTGGACAGGCGGTGGGCGATGACGATGGCGGTCTTGCCGCGCGTCACATCCTCCATCGCCAGCTGGACATCGCGTTCGGTCTCGTTGTCGAGCGCGCTGGTCGCCTCGTCAAAGATCAGGATCGGGGCGTCCGCCAGCACGGCCCGCGCAATGGCGATCCGCTGGCGTTCGCCGCCCGACAGCTTCACCCCGCGCTCGCCCACCAGCGTGTCATAGCCCTTGGGCAAGCTCATGATGAAGTCATGGGCGCGGGCGCGGCGGGCCGCATCCTCGATCTCCTCAAGGGTCGCCTCAGGCCGGGCATAGGCGATGTTCTCCGCAATCGAGCGGTGAAACAGCGCCGGGTCCTGAGGCACGAGCGCGATGGAGCGCCGCAGGCTCGACTGGGTGACTGTGCGCACATCCTGTCCGTCTATGACGATGGCGCCGTCTTCGACGTCATAGAGACGCTGGACGAGCTTGACGAAGGTGGACTTGCCCGACCCGGTGGGACCGACCAGCGCCACTTTCTCACCCTGGGGAATGGTCAGGCTGAAGCCGTCATAGAGCGGCGTATCCTGACCGGCATAGGTGAAGCGCACATCCCTGAAGACGATCTCGCCCTCGACCGGGGTGAAGTCGGGCGCGCCGGGCAGATCCGCGATCTGGGCGTCGGTTTTTGCGAAGGTGGCCAGGTCCTGGATCTCGTCGAGACCGCGCTGGACGTTCTGCACTTCCTCGCCGAAACGCCGCATATAGCCCGCCATCATCAGGAAGGCGGTGATGCCGAACACCACATCGCCCGCCGTCGCGCCGCCTTGCGTCCACAGCTGCAGCAACAGGCCCGCCAGCCCCGCCTGCAGCAGGATCACGGCGGTCATCTGGATCAGCCAGGCATTGGTGAACCGGTACCAGGTCTTTTTCGCCTGCGCCCGCCAGCCCCAGGCCAGCGCGTGGAAGCGGCTGTCCTCGCGCGCTTCCGCGCCAAAGCTTTTCACCGTGGCGACGCCGGAGATGACGTCGGCGATCGCGCCGCCCAGTTCGGAATCCTTGGCGTTGGAAATGACGTTCTGCGGGCGGATGTAATAGGTCGACACCAGCACGGTCAGCACGATGAAGGTGAAGGTGACTGCAAGCGCGTAGATCCCCACCACGGGCCAATGGATGAGCATGTAGACGCCGAGTGCGACCATCACGCCGATGGACGGGATCATCGAGAACCACAACGTGGCTGTGATCGTGTCATACGCCCACATGCCGCGCGTGATCTTGCGCACGACCGCGCCGGCGAAGGCGTTGGCATGCCAGTCCGCGCTGAAGCGCTGCACCTTGGCGAAGGCTTCAGAGGTCATGTCCGCCATGTTGGCGCTGGAGAACGGGATCTCGCAGCGCACCATGATCTGCCGCGCGGCGTTCACCAGAATGGCGAGGCCCACGAACACGGCGAGCGCGGTCCAGTGACTCTGGCCGGTCGGGTCGGCGTTCGCCCCGCTGATCGTGTCGATCAGTCGACCCGCGGCCACGGGAATGAAAACGTCCGCCAAAGTGGCGAGCGCGGAAAAGCTCACCACCAGGCTGAACAGCCAGGGGCGCCGGCGCCATTGGCGGGCGACAAAGCTCAGTACAGCGAAATTGGAGAGGACCCGCTCGGTTTGAGCGTCCTGGTCCTCGAAGTCTTCGAAATCGGTCATCTCGGTCCTGCATGCGTGCACTCATCCCTGGCCGGTAACCGGCGGCGGGCGAGGCGCGACCTTTGTTAGCTGCGGAGAAGGCGAGGGATTTAGCGATTGGGCCAAACGCGATGCGCGCTCAGGTCCGCGGTTGCTGCGACGCTCACCGCCCGGGTTTCACCAGGCCGCCGCGGCTATCAGGATCGTGGCACGGGTCCGAGAACTCCTTCTGGACAGAGGCTCTGTCAGGATGAGCGTGCTTACTCCATTCCGGCGCGAGGGGCCAGTGATGCCCCGGGCAAATAGTGGCGTTTGAGTTCCAGTGTGTCTGATCGGGCACAGCCGTGGCGCTTGCACCTTTCACCGTCACCGACTAGCTCAAGCCCGTCACAAGACGGAGCACGACCATGACCGACGCCAGCGAGACGCTCGACGAGACCCAGTTCGAAGATCCCAAGGGCCGGGTGCTGATCATCGCCGGGTCGGACAGCTCGGGCGGCGCGGGCATTCAGGCCGATATCAAGACGGTGACGGCGCTGGGCGGATACGCCTCGACTGCGATCACCGCGGTGACGGTTCAGAACACCCAGGGCGTGACCGGCGTGCACCCGATCCCGGATGAGATCATTGCGGCCCAGATCGAGGCGGTGCTCTCTGATATCGGAGCCGACGCCATCAAGACCGGGATGCTGGCCAGCGTCAGCACCATTGAGACGGTGGTCAAAGCGCTGGATGAAGCGAAAACCGCCGGCCTGCCGCTGATCGTGGACCCGGTGATGGTCGCCGGCTCTGGCGACAAGCTGATCAGCGAGGACACGGCCGAGGCGATCCGCACCGAGCTGCTGCCCCGCGCCAGCCTGATCACGCCCAACGCGCCCGAAGCGGCGGTTCTGGCGGGCGGAACCATCGAGGATCTCGATGACCAGCGCGCCGCCGCAGACGAACTCCTGGAGATGGGCGCCAAGGCCGTGCTGATCAAAGGCGGGCATCTGGAAGGCTCTCAGATCATTGACCTTCTGGCGACCCGCAATGGCGTGCGCCTGTTCACCCGCCCGCGCATCCATACGCGTCATACCCATGGCACAGGCTGTACCCTGGCCAGCGGCATTGCCGCCCTGATGGCGCAAGGTCTGGGGCTGGATCGCGCGGTCGAGATGGCGGGCGATTACCTGTACGAAGCGATCCGCCGCGCGCCCAAATTCGGCAAGGGCAATGGCCCGGTCCAGCATGGCTGGACGGTCAATGCGTCCGAGTTCGCGCAGGCGCCGGTCCGGGGCGATCTGGACTAGGGCGCGACCCTGGGCTTGCGCCGGGCCACATACACCCCCAGCAGGATGACGCCGAGCGCAATCAGCGTGGTCAGCGTCATGGGTTCGCCGCGAGCCAGACCGATCACCGCGGCGACCACGGGCACCATGTAGTTGATCAGGGCGATGAAGGACGCGCCGACTTTTCGCGCCACGCCCATATAGACAATGGTGGCGAGGGCGGTGGGCAACAGGCCAAGGGCCAGCACCGCCATGATGGACGGCAGGCTGGGCGTGATGGCCGGGCCCGCCACGATGTCGTAAAGCGCCACCGGCAGGCTCAATACCGCCGCGCAGATCATCGAGCCGGCTGCGATCACGCTGGGCGGGGTTTCAGGCGAGGCCTGATAGGTCACCGCGTTGGCGGCATAGCTCAGCGTGGCGATGAAGATCAGGAGCTGGGCCAGAAAGTCCGCCTCCAGCATGCCCTTGAGCGCCGCCGGCCCCATCAGGATCACAATGCCGGAAAAGCCGATGAGAAAGCCCGAGGCTTTCCTCAGGCTCAAGCGTTCATTGGGCAGGATGAAATGCGCGGCCGCGATCACCGTCAGCGGCATCATACCCATCAGGATGCCGGCGATCCCCGACGGCACCGTCTTCTGCCCGATGGCGATCAGGGTGAAGGGCAGGGCGTTCCCCAGAAGCCCAAGCGCCAGGAACCACAGCCAGCGCACATCCTTGAGGGGCGGGAAGCGGCGACGACGATAAAAGGCCCAGCCGGTCAGGATGACCGCGGCGAGGCTCAATCGCCCCAACACGATGATGGAGGGCGGCAGGGTGTCGACCGCGACCGCGATGAAGGCGAACGCGCTGCCCCAGACGAGCGCCAGCAGGCCGAGCGCGCCCCAGCCCTTCGGTCCTGGAGAGTCCGGCGTCATCCCAGTATGGCCTTCAACGCCGTCACGAGACGGTCCACGTCATCGGCCGTATTGTAAATATGGGCGCTGATCCGCAGGCGCGGCCCGCGCTGGGAGGCGTGGACGTCATGCTCGCGCAAGGGCGCGGCCAGATCAGCGGGCGCCCCGTCTGGCAGGCTGAGCGACAGATAATGGGGCGCCTGTTCGGGAATGTCGGCGCACAGGCCCAATGGGGCGACCGCCTCCTTGATGAGCGTGCTGGTCGCGGCGCATTGCCGCGCGATTTCATCAACCCCGATACCGTTGAGAAGGTTGAGGCTTTCCAGCGCGGCGGGCAGCAGCTGGTGATTGGAGCGTTCGCCCATGTCAAAGCGGCGCGCGCCAACGTCGTAGGTGTCGCGATAATCGATCAGACGCGAGAAATCCTGGGAGTCGCTGCGGTTGATCCAGTTCTCTTCCAGCGGAACCCCGTCCTGATGGCGGGGCGCCGCATAGAGATAGCCGGTGGCGTAGGGGCCGAGCATCCATTTATAGGCGGCGGCGACCACGAAATCGGGGTCGATGGTCTTGACGTCAAAGGGCATGACGCCGAGCGACTGGGTCAGGTCGAGCACAAGAGCGGCGCCCTGCGCCCTGGCGGCCTTCGAGACGGCTTCAAGATCCACACGTCCGCCATCAATCCAGTGCAATGCCCCGCAGGCGACCAAAGCCGTGCGTACGCCAATCGCGTCGAGCAAGGCGTTGGTCCAGGTCTGTTCGGTCTCACGCTTGACGGTCCTGATTTGCGCGCCGGTCTCTTTGGCCAGCGCCCGCCATGTATAGACATTGGAGGGGAATTGTCCGTCCAGGATGACGATTTCATCGCCCGGCTTCAGCGACAGATTGCGCGCCGCCGTCGCCAGCCCGTATGAGGCGGCGGGCACAATCGCAATGTCGTCGGGTTTCGCACCGAACAGTTTCGCCGCTTCCGCACGCACGCTTTCTGGCAGGTCGAAGAAGGTCTGCGTGGTGGTGTGGCCCCAGGGGCGCAGCTTGTCGCGATAGGCGGCGTGACCGGCCTCTGCGGCCTTGATTGGCAAGGGTCCGACCTGGGCGGCGTTGAAATAGGCGGTGTCGGGGGGCAGGTCGAACAGGGCGCGATAATCGGTCATGGCTTTTGCGCTACGCTCCGGAGGTTTGAGGGTCAAGGGAGGATTTTCCAACCTTTGCGCAATTGACCGCACATGCAGCACGGCCTACCCGTGAGCTTTCTTGTCATAAAGCTGAGGTCATCGTGTCATGACGGTTCTCAAACCCACCAACCGCCCCAATGACGCCCGTTTCTCCTGCGGGCCTACCAAGAAGCGTCCGGGTTGGGAACTCTCTGCATTGGCCGCCGCGCCGCTGGGCCGCACCCACCGCGGCGGAACGCCGAAAGCGCGTCTGGCCGAAGCCATCGAGCGCACGGCGGCGATCCTCGAAATTCCCGACGACTACAAGGTGATCATCACCCCGGCCTCCGATACGGGCGCCATGGAAGGAGCGATGTGGTCCATGCTGGGCGCGCGCGGCGTGGATGTGCTGGCGTGTGATGAGTTTGGCGGTCGCTGGCTGATCGATGCGCGCGACGAGCTTAAGCCCGAAGGTCTGACCATTCACCACGCCCCGTACGGCGTTGCGCCGGACTATTCCAAGGTCGACTTCAAGAACGATGTCGTCTTCACCTGGAACGCCACGGCGGCGGGCGTGCGCGTGACCGATGGCGACTGGATCAAGGATGATCGCGAGGGCCTGACCATCTGTGACGCGACGTCAGCCGCGTTCGCGATGGATCTGCCCTGGTCCAAGCTCGATGTGACCACCTTCAGCTGGCAGAAATGCATGGGCGGGGAAGCCCAGCACGGCATCGCCATTCTCAGCCCGCGTGCGCGTCAGCGCCTGCGCGAGTATCGCCCCAGCTGGCCCGTGCCGCGCATCCTGCAACTGTTTGAAGCGGGCGACGAGACCGCCAAGATCTATGAAGGCTCCACCATCAACACCCCCTCGCTTCTGTGCACCGAGGATTATCTCGATGCGCTCAAATGGGCGGCGAAAGAGGGCGGGGTTTCGGCGCTGATCGATCGCACCCAGGCCAATTTCGATGCGCTGGCGGACTGGGTCGAGAAGACCGACTGGATCGACTTCCTGGCGAAAGAACCCGCCACCCGATCGCAAACCTCGGTGACGCTGAAGTTTTCCGGCAAGGAGCTCGAGGGCAAGTCCGAGGAAGAGCGCTGGGCGGTCTCGCGTCGCATGGGCGTCTTGCTCGATCGCGAGGAAGCGGCGTTTGACGTCATTCCCCACCCCAAGGCCCCGGCCGGACTGCGCATCTGGTGCGGACCGACCATTGATGCGGACGATGTGGTCGCCCTCGGGCCGTGGCTGGACTGGGCCTATCACGAAGCCCTCGCCAACCCGGCGGACTAGGCGTCCACAGGGCTTTGCCAGCGCGCTTCTTGCCCCATGGCTGAGAAGCGCGTAAGCCACCCCCGGTTTTTCCGCGATACGGAGTATGCGCGATGTCCAATGTTGTGGTTGTCGGCGCCCAGTGGGGCGATGAGGGCAAGGGCAAGATTGTCGACTGGCTGTCTCATCGCGCCGACGTGGTCGTGCGCTTTCAGGGCGGTCACAATGCCGGTCACACGCTGGTCGTGGATGGGGTGACCTACAAGCTGTCGCTGATGCCGTCCGGCGTCGTGCAGAAGAAGCTGTCCCTGATCGGCAATGGCGTGGTCGTCGATCCCTGGGCCTTCATCTCAGAGATCGAGAAAGTGCGCGAGCAAGGCGTGGACATTAGCCCCAAGCTCGTGCGCGTGGCGGAAACCGCGACCCTGATCCTGCCGGTCCACCGCGAACTCGACGCCATGCGCGAGAACCGCGATGACGGCATGAAGATCGGCACCACCCGTCGCGGCATCGGTCCGGCCTATGAAGACAAGGTGGGCCGCCGCTCGGTCCGCGTGATCGACCTTGCGGACGAAAAGCAATTGCGTCGCCGGGTGAGCGAACTGCTGCATCACCACAACGCCCTGCGTCGCGGCATGGGCGTGGAAGAAGCCGATCCGGACGCGCTGGTTGCTGAATTGCTCGAGATCGCGCCGAAGATCCTGCCCTTCGCCGATCCGGTCTGGCGCACGCTCGACAAGGCGATGTCGGACGACAAGAAGATCCTGTTCGAAGGCGCGCAGGGCGCGTTCCTCGACGTGGATCACGGCACCTACCCCTTCGTGACCAGCTCCAACACCGTCGCGGGCCAGGCCGCCGCCGGGTCGGGCGTCGGTCCGGGCAAGGTCGGTTATGTGCTGGGCATTGTGAAAGCCTACACCACCCGCGTGGGCGAGGGCCCGTTCCCCACCGAGCTGACCGATGAGATCGGACAGAAGATCGGCGAGCGCGGGCGTGAATTCGGCACTGTCACCTCCCGCCAGCGCCGCTGCGGCTGGTTTGACGCCGTGCTGGTGCGCCAGTCGTGCAAGATCAACGGCATCAATGGCGTGGCGCTGACCAAGCTCGATGTGCTCGACGGTTTTGACGAGCTGAAGGTCTGCATCGGCTACAAGTTCAATGGCGAGATGTATGACCGTCTGCCTGCGGGCACGGGCGCCCAGGCGGGCGTCGAGCCGGTCTATGAAACCTTTGAAGGCTGGTCAGGCTCCACGGCAGGGGCCCGCTCCTGGGCGGATCTGCCCGCGCAAGCGGTCAAGTATGTGCGCCGCATCGAGGAGCTGATCGAAACGCCGGTGGCGCTCCTGTCCACCAGCCCGGAACGTGACGACACCATCCTGATGCAGGATCCCTTCAAGGGCTGATCCTCGGACAGCCATGATCGGACAAAGGGCGGCTCTCGGGCCGCCCTTTTTGTTGTCCGCGTCGTGACCGAAGCCTGAGAAGACTTTGGAACGCCATCGGCCAGCGGACGTTGAGTCAGGACAACGCCGAACATCGAACCCCGTGACCGTCCCCCCGTCGTCGCCGTTCGTTGTTCAGAACCGCAATCGAGGAGATGACCGATGGACAGCCTTAAAGATCTTTATATCGACCAGCTGCAGGACCTTTACAGCGCTGACAAACAAGCGCTTTCGGTTTCCAAGGACCTCGCCAAAGCCGCGTCCAACTCCAACCTCAAGGAGGCGCTGGAGCGCAATGTCGGCGGCATCAGCAAGGGCATGGAGAAGGTCAAGACCCTGATCCAGGATCACGGCGCCGACCCAAAGGGCGAGCATTGCAAGGGCATGGAAGGTCTGGTCACCGAAGCCCGCGCTCACGCGCTTGAAGCCGATATCAGCGACAAGGATGTGCGAGACGCATCCATTATCGCGCAGACCCAGCGCATGACCCATTACGCGCTGGCCGGCTATGGCGTGGTTCGTGCGTTCGCCCAGCGTCAGGGGCTGAAATCAGACGTCGAAGTTCTGCAGGACTGCCTGGATGAGACCTATGGCGGCGATCGCGAGCTCACGCGCATTGCCGAGACTCAGGTCAACGCCGCTGCGGCCTAGGTCGCGCGACGCTCATCCCTCATACGTGAATGGAGGTCCTGATGGGACACCAGACCGCACAATCATTGAACAATATCATTCCCATCCTCATCGATAGCCGTCGCGGCTACGAGATGGCTGCGGACCTGTGTGATGACGATTATGTGCACAAGGCGAAATTCCTCAAGAAGATCGCCGAGCGCGCCGCCATCACCGCCGAGTTTCAGGCGCATGTCCGTCTTCAGGGTGAAGAGTCCAAGGAGAAGGGCGGCCCTCTGGGCAAGCTGCATCGCATGCTCACCGGCATGAGCAAGAATTTTGGCAGCGAGGAGAAGACCGCGCTCAAGGCCATTGATGATGGTGAGGCGTTCCTCCAGCAGGCCTGTGAGACCGAGCTGGAGAAAGACGATGTGGACTCTGTCGGCCGCAACCTGCTCAAGCAGGCGCTGAGCTCGGCCAAGAGCGGCGAATCCTATGCCGAGGCCGAGGCCGAGGCTGAAGCCGAAAGCTGAGATGACATCTGACACCCTGCATCTGACATGACTGTCACTTGCATCGTGACTAGGGCCGGCGATCCTTCGCCGGCCTTTTGTTATGGAGCGAATGTGACCGAGAGCGCTGACCCTGCCGCGACCCCTGCCGGTTTCGCGAAGACGCCGAAGCGACGCAGTCTTCACCAGGGAGAGCTGGGAGAGCTGGTGCTGAGCTTCTATCCGGCGGGTCATCACATGGCCGAACACGCCCATGATGTGGACCAGCGTTCGATCATCCTGTCCGGCGCGCTGGCGGAGGATACGCCCTCTAACGCGGCAACGCCGGGCATGAGCCATATCGGTTTCAAGGCCGCAGGCGTGCGCCATGAGAACCGTTACAGCGCCCAGGGCGCCCTGATCCTGGCGCTGAACTCGGCGCCTGACCGGGATGTCGGGCCGGGCTGGGGATGGGCGCCCAGCCCCTGGGCGTCTCAGATCGGCGCCGTGCTGTCGGCGGCTCGGAGCCGGGGCGCGTTTTCAGAGGATGCGTTGACGGACCTGCTCGCGCTGATGTCTGGCGCGGAACAGGCGTCTGAACGCCCCGCGCCAGGCTGGCTGGTCCGGGTTCGCGAGGCCGTGAGAGCGGATCCGGATGGTGTTGATCTGCAAGTTTTGGCGAATGAGGCCGGCGTTCACCGGGTGCACCTGTCGCGCGCCTATAGCCGCCATTTCAACGCTCCGATCAGCGTTGAACGCCGTCGCGTCCGCATGGGGCGGGCGGTGCAGGCGCTGCTGGAAGATGAGGCGTCGCCCGCCCACGCCGCCTTCGAGGCGGGGTTTGCCGATCAACCGCATTTCGCGCGGACCCTGAGGGCCGAGACAGGCCTGACCCCGCGCGGACTGGTCAGGGTCTTTACGGATGAGAGGCGCCCGGCTGAAGAGGTTACAAGCGTTCAAGACCGGACCGCGGCGCCCGCCTATCGTGCAGCCTCATGATGAAGACTGTTCTGGAGACTGATATGCGAACCTTGGCTCTGACCGTGTGTGCAGCCGTATCTGGAGTGTGCGCCGCCACGGCTTCGACTGCGGCGCAAACCCCGCAGGACGCGGCGGTGCGGATGGAGGCGTTCCTGGGCGGGTTTCCGGATCTGGGACCGGGTTACGCGGTCGTTGCGGTGACCGCCGATGAGGTCCTGATCCGTCATGTGGAAGGTGTCCGGCGGGTTGGAACCGGCGCGCCGCTCACGGCGCAGACGCCGGTCTATATCGCATCCCAGACCAAGGCCTATATGGGTGTGCTGGCGGCGCGACTGGATGCGGAGGGCGTGCTCAGCCTTGACTCCACGCTGGCTGATCACTGGCCGGATGTGCGCTTTCCCGACGGGATTGATCCGGCGGCCTGGACCTTGCGGGACCTTCTGAGTCATCAGGTCCCGGTCGAGGCCGATCTGATCACGATGCTCGAGGCCTACGTCACCCGTGTGGATCCTGCTGATTATCCGATGCTGATCGAGGCCGTCATGACGGCCCGCAAACCCGGCTTTGACTACAGCAATCTGGGCTACAACCTGTATGGCGCGATCCTCGAGACCGTGACCGGGCGGACCTGGCAGGACTGGCTGGACGAGGACGTCTTCACGCCGCTGGGGCTCGCGCATACCAGCGCCCGCACTTCTGATTTCAGCCTGGATGAGCAAAGCTGGAACCATATCTGGACCGGGCCGGAGGACGGGTGGTACGAGGTGCGGCCCAAGACGGATGGCCAGATGCAGTCCGCGGGCGGGATCACCACCGCCCCCGATGACATGATCGTCTGGCTGCAGATGAACTTGCGCGGCGAGGGGCCTTCGGGCAGCGGTCTGACCGCCGCCGTCCTCAACGAGGCCCATGCCATCGCCGCCGAGGTCAGCCGGGACGCGCGCAACGCCTATGAGCTGCCTTGTTACGGCTATGCGCTGGGCTGGAATGTCTGCGACTTTGAAGGGCATACGCTCTACGCCCATGGCGGCGGCTATACCGGCGCGCGCACCATGATGGCGTTCTCGCCCGATCTGGGAGTGGGGATCGGGGTGTTCTCCAACTCCGACAACATGACCGGCTGGCTGACCAGCCGCACCATGATCCAGTTCCTCCAGTTCGTGATTGACCACGAGGACGCCGACATGTGGATGGCCGAGCGCCAGCGGCAATATCCAGAGCGCGTCGCGCGCCTCCTGGAGGCCCGCCTGGAGAGCGTTGCGGCGCATCGCGCCAATGCCGCTTTCGGCGATTGGAGCTGGGCCCCGGATGATGCGGCGCTGTCCGAGTATGCGGGCGTCTATGAAAACCCGGTGATGTACGCCCCGGTGACGGTCCGGATCATGGAGGGGCGTCTGCACGCGGCGTGGGGAGATTACGCCTTTACGGGTGCGCCGGCCCGTGAAGACGTGTTCGGACTGCAGCAGCATCCGCTGGATGATCTGCTGCCGCTGGAATTCGAGCGCAATGGCGCGGGCGAGATCATCGCGCTGTCTTATGAGGAAACGCGCTTCGAACGCCGCTAATCGCGAATGTCTTTATGCGCCGCGGCGTCCCGGCCTTGCTCCTCTCCCCGTTCGGGGACTAGCCTTCATCGTCCTAAATAAGAACAGGGGAGAGGGCGATGAAGGCTTGGCTCGCGGGCGCTGCGGCGCTGGCGCTCACAGGATGCGTGAGCGTGGATTATTCCGAAGAGGCGGGGTACGCCCCTTTTGCTGAGGAGGGCCGTGACGCTCTGCGCGGCGCGGAGGCGCTGGGCGCCACCGATCGGTCGCTGCACGACCGGGTTCTGACCATGGACACCCATGTGGACATCGGACAGGGCTACGCCACGGCGGCGCTCGATCCGGGCGGCTTCACCCGCGCTCAGGTCGACCTTCCGAAGATGCGCGATGGCGGGCTCGATGCCGCCTTCTTCATCGTCTATGTCGGCCAGGGCACGATCAGCCCGATCGGGTATGAGGACGCCGCGGGGCAGGCCGAGGAGAAATACCAGGCCATCATGCGGATGATCCGCGGCTATCCCGATCAGATCGCCCTGGCGACCACCGCGGACGAGGTCGAGGCGATCCATGAGTCCGGTCGCCTTGTCGCGCTCATCGGCATGGAGAATTCCTGGCCGCTGGGCGAGGATCTGTCCAATGTGGCGATGTGGGCGGAGCGCGGCGTGCGCTATGTCTCCATCACCCATTTCGGCAACAACCAGTTCGGCGGCAGCTCCAACCCCAATCTCGCCCAGGGTGACCCTGCCGAGGATCCGGGGCTGACCGAGCTGGGACGGGGTCTTGTGCGTGAGCTGAACGACCATGGCGTCATGGTCGACGTTTCGCATGTCGGCAAGCGCACCATGCTCGAAGCGATTGCGTTAAGCCGGGCGCCGGTGCTCGCCAGCCATTCGGGCGCGCGCGGCGTTTATGATCATCCGCGCAATCTCGATGACGAGCAATTACGCGCCATTCGCGACAATGGGGGCGTCGCCCAGATGGTCGCTTTCCGTCGGTATATCGGCGAGGTGGATCCCGAGCTGGCCGAGGCCGAGCGCGCCCTCGCCGAGGAAATGGGCTTCACCAGCCGACAGGCTTTCGCCCAGGCGAGCGACAGTGAACGCGACGCGTATCAGGCGCGTTTGAGAGCGCTGCGGGCGTCGATGAACGACATCACGATCTCCACCCTTGCGGACCATATCGATCACGCCGTTCAGGTGGCCGGCATCGATCATGTGGGTATTGCATCCGACTTTGACGGAGGCGGAGGCGTTGGCGGCTGGGATGACGCCAGCACCACGCCGGCGGTGACGGCGGAGCTGATCCGTCGCGGCTATTCCGAAAGCGATATCGCCAAGATCTGGGGCGGCAACCTGCTTCGGGTCATGCGCGAAGTGGAAGCGGCGGCGCGATAGTCCGCTGGAGTGACGTTCGGTCTTCAACGCCGGCGCCGGAAGGCGTCGGCGTTGTCGTGTCTGGATGTGTTCAGGGTGCGGGTTCAGGGCTGCGCGACTGAGCGCTGACCCTTTGCAACCTCTGAACCGTGCGCAGGCTGATCCCGCACAAATGGGCGACCTCGGCCGTCGAGGCGCCGGCGCTGAGCGCCTCGACGGCGATAAATCGTCGAATGTTTTCGATAAATCCTGACTTTGACTGGATCTCCACATATCCGGTCTGGCCGGCGTTGTTCATGACGACCGAGGTGAAACGCGCAGATCCGGGAATGTCTTCAAGGATCTTCTGCGTACTGATCCGGCGCGAAGCGTGCCGATCAAGATAGGCCAGGCCGCGGGCGACGCCACATTGAAAAAACAACTCTACGGTGAACCAGTTCAGGTGCGGGCAAAGTGCGTCAAAATGCGTCTCGATGAACTGGATCAGGGTGGGGTCCTGAGTCGCGCTCAATCGGGGCGCTATCAATGTTTATGGTTTGTCAGTGGTTTCTATTGGACTGGCCAGGGTGTCGCCCTGGCTGTCTGGAAGGCAGTAAGAAGTCACCCTGTCTCTCCTCTGGGCTTGAAGCTCTCCGCGAGAGTGCGGTTCCATCTTTGTTCGGCTTCAATTTAAGCGCGAAGTCAATCTGCAACGCAAGGGACATTGTCGCCATAGCGACTCTCGCGCTGGTTGTTTTTAGTTAACCTGTACCCAGGAGGCGAAACATGGCGACGAACGAAGAGGTCAACGGGAAAATCACCGATGCGGTGTCGCAAACCGCGGTCGGCGTGTTGGCCGAAGCGCCAGCTGTCGCGATTGGCGCGCTGTATCAGAGTCTGGCGAACGCCAATGGCCTGGCGCTGTCGAACTCGGTCTCCAACCAGCAGAACCTCAATCAGCTCAATCCGTCGATCGTCGCTCAGGCGATCGCCAAGATTAACGGCGGCTAGGCCCGGAGACGCATGACATGGCCAGACAACCCACTCCCCGAACGCCGCGGTCCCGGTTGAAGGCGGACAAATCCGGTCCCTCAGCGGCCCAGGCGGCTGAAGACGCCGCCCTGAAGGACGCTGCCCGCGATGGCCAGACGCTCGCGGACGATGCGGTCTCCGCCGAAAGGGACGCTCTGGAGAGCGCCAGTCTGCCAACCGCCATAACCGATATTCAGAAGGCGGCGAGCTTCAATCAGGCGCAGCTCACGGCGCAGACGGGCGAAGTGCTGGGCGCACTGGAAAGCCCGCTCGCCGATCAGGCGGCGGTCATGATGCTCGAGGATCTGCGCGGCTACATGCAGGGCTCCGAGCAACTGGTGCTCGCCGCTTCCGGTCAGGCCATGGCGCTGCTGCTCGATCCGGCCACGCAGGACACCGGCAAGAAGGCGCTGCAGGAGCTGGCGACCTGGCAAAGCTCGCTGATCACCTTCTCAGGCTCGGTGACCAGCACCGCCAGCACCATCAAGACCGACTTTTCGGGATGAGACGCGCCCCGCCCCGTCGCAGGACGCCCGCGCGCGGCCTCGCCCAGAACCGATCCAACCCATCCGGAAGGGGAACCCCCATGTCGTGCACTGCCCAGAATTCGCTGACCACCTCGGGGTCGACCTTCGCCAAGCCAGTGTTTGCGCCGGGGCTGAAGACGATCGCTGAGGCCTCATCGCTGGCCTATGTCCAGGCCGTGGGGGAGAGCTATACCGCGCAGGGCGCGCCGCGCCTGCACTATGGAGCGAGGACGGCCGAGAGCGATGGCAATGGCGTGGTTCAGATCACGCTGGCCGGCTGCCAGATGAGTCCGCTGATGCGGCCGGTCTTCGTCCCGGATCTGTCAAGCTATGCCAGCCTTCTGATTGAAGGCGGCGCCAATGAGCGCGGCCTGGTGCTGATCAGCTGCGCCCAGACCGGAACAGCGGGGCAGGTGACCCTGATCCTGACGATCGCCCCCTACGCCACGGTGAGCGACATCTCCCAGGGGGATCACAACGGCATCCTGCAGATCATGCCGCCGACGCAGGACATCCTGTCCACGACGATGACGCTGCAGGCCAATGTGCTCGGCGATTATGAGTACACGACCCAGTCCAGCACGGTGGCGTTCAGCACATTATCCAATTCGGAAATCGCGGACCTGACGCAGCGGCTTGAAGGCGAGACTTCGGATCTTGTGGCGGCGATCGCGGCGAACCTGATGGTCGCCGCTCCGACCCGGCTTTCGGTCGGGGAGGCGTTGCGGGTGACCGAACTGGGCAAGACCTGGATCATCGGCGGGCTTCAGATTGTCGGGGCGCTGGCCACTCTGGGGGGCGGGATCCTCGGGGCCAAAGGCCTGCACGATAACAATAACGCCATGAAGTACTGGGGCATCGGACTGTCCACGCTGGGCGGTTTGTGCCGCGGCGCCGCAGGCATGGTCGGCGCCTTCCTGGAACCGGAAGACGCCTAGCGCCAGTGCGCGGCCAGGCAGGAGGCAGACATGACCCTTGAAGACAGGATCGCCCGGGAAGTCGCCCGCCAGATCGCCCCGCTCAACGAGGTGCTGAACCAGATCTGGGCGCAGATGCAGGCGGAGGCGGACGTGCCCAGTCCTCCGATCCCGGACCCGCCCATACCCGACCCGTCGATCCCGGATCCCTCCATTCCGCAAACGCCCATACCGGACACGCCGATCGACCTGCCGCCCATTCCCGGTCTGGGGGCGCAGTCGGGGCCGGGCGGAGCAAGGCCGCCAACGCCTCAGAACGAAGCGGAGATCCGCCAGCAGCTCGAACGGGCGACCCAGGCCCGCCAGCAGGAGCAGTCCGCCGCCATCGCCCGTCGCACCGCGATGATCCAGGCCCGCATCGCCCGGAAACTGAACGCCTTCCAACGCTAAAGGAGACCCACCATGAGTGACGACAAGCAGATTACCTTGACCATCGACGAATTGTCGGTTGTCAGCAATGAGAACATCGCCACCAACGCCAGCGCCAGCTCTCTGGCCAAGCTGTTTGAAGGCAATGTCCAGTCCCAGCTTCTCAACAACTAGACCGCAGCGGCCACCACGGCGACCTGCGTCGCCTACATCCTGACGCTGGGCCGCAGCGCGGAAAGCATCTGGAATCCGATCGGCGGCCCGTCGGTCAACGTCCAGCAGGACTGATCCCAAGTTTCTGAAGGCGTCAGCGCCCCAGAAAACCCGGCGGATCCGGCTCACAGGGCCTCGGGTCTGCCCTTCACCACGAAAACCAATGAGGACAGAACATGACGACGCAAGCTAACGAGCAAGTGAATTCCCAGGTCACCGACGCCGTGACCCAGTCCAACGTCAAGGTGGTCGGCGAAGCCCCGGCCATGGCTATGGGCAACGTCTATCAGGCGCTGGCGCACTCGCACGGCCTGATGTTCGAGAACGCGGTGAACGCACAGTCGCACGCCTTCACCAATGCGCAGGCCGCCTCCACCCAGGGCGTGATGCAGATCTATTCTGTGGACACCATCTCCGACGCCATCGCCGTCGCCCGGATGATCTCGGCCAACTTCTCGTCCACCTAAGACGCGAAAAAGCCGACGAGATTGCTCCCGTCGGCCTGGCTTTGGACTTCAGACCCGCTCCGGTCTCCCGGGCGGGTCTTTTTTTTATCTGTGCTGAATATAGCCGAGCCCGCTCCCATTGCCCAGCCCCGCCTGAACGCAAGCCCTTGCCAAGCGGGTCGGTCGTCTTCAGTGTGGCGTCAGTTCCAAGGGGTGTCCCGTGCGGTGGTCGTACGGGGCTGAGACGTCACCCTCAGGACCGGATCCGGGTCATGCCGGCGGCGGGATGGAGCAGCGCGATGACGCTCGAAGACTATAATGAGTTCTGTGCCTCCCTTCCTCACGCGGCCCATGTGGTCCAGTGGGGCGGCGCCCATGTCTGGAAAGTGGGCGGGCTGGAGAAGGGCAAGGTCTTCGCCATCGGCATGTGGCCGGACTCCGCCGGGCCGCTCGCCATCACCTTCAAATGCTCCGAGATTGTTTATGAAGTGCTGCGCGACGCCGAAGGCTGTCGCCCCGCGCCCTATCTCGCCAGCCGCGGCATGACCTGGATCCAGCGTCTGACCGACGCCGCCGTCTCCGATGCGGAACTCTCCGACCATTTGCGCGCTTCGCATGCCCTTGCCGCGCAAGGGCTGACGAAGAAGCGACGCACCGAACTTGGCTTGCTGGATCTCTAGCAGCCCGACCTCGCTCACCTCTCACTGAAAGCTCGCGCCATGAACAAGCCCACCAACCAGGCCGAATTTCCGACCCCGACCGTGACCACCGGCCCGCTGGCCGGCTCAAAGCGCGTCTATTCTTCGCCCAAGGCGGCGCCGCATCTGAAGGTGCCCCATCGCGAGATCGAGCTTCATCCCACCGCGATGGAGCCGCCGGTGCGCGTTTATGACTGTTCGGGCCCCTATACTGATCCGAACCAGTCCATCGACGTCGAGAAGGGCCTGCCGCGCACCCGCATCGACTGGGTGAAGGCCCGCGGCGGCGTGGAAGAGTATGAGGGCCGCGAGCCGAGCCCGCTCGATAATGGCGGCGCGACGGGCAAGTATCTGGCGCGCGAGTTTCCGGTGCGTCACCGCCCGCTGCGTGCTGTCGGCTCAGCGCCCGTGACCCAGTATGAGTTCGCGAAAGCGGGCATCATCACCGATGAGATGATCTATGCCGCCGAGCGCGAAAATCTCGGTCGCGCCCAGGCGCTGCACGACGCCCATATCCGCCATGCGGATGGGGAGAGCTTTGGCGCGGCGGTGCCCGAATTTGTGACGCCGGAATTTGTGCGCGACGAGATCGCCCGCGGCCGCGCCATCATCCCCGCCAATATCAACCATGGCGAGCTTGAGCCCATGGTGATCGGGCGGAATTTCCTCGTGAAGATCAACGCCAATATCGGCAATTCCGCTGTCGCCTCGTCCGTCGAGGAAGAGGTGGACAAGATGGTCTGGGCCATCCGCTGGGGCGGGGACACGGTGATGGACCTCTCCACCGGCAAAAACATCCACAACACCCGCGAATGGATCCTGCGCAACTCGCCCGTGCCCATCGGCACCGTGCCGATCTA
>NZ_DJIQ01000017.1:7689-14479 GCF_002433705.1 Oceanicaulis sp. UBA6590 | reverse complement strand
GCTGCAGCCTCACCCCCTTTCCAAAACACGCGCCCGGGCGTAACTGATCGAGCATGAGTATTCAGGACGCAAAGCTGGACCAGGTCATTGACCGGTTCGATCAGGTCGAGGCGCGTTTGAGCGCTGCCGCGGACCCCGACGAGATTGTGAAGCTTTCCAAGGAGCACGCCGAGCTCAAGCTGGTGGCCGAAAAGGCGCGCGAGCTGAAAACCGCGCGTGAAAGCTTTGAAGAAGCCGAGGCCATCATCGAGGATGGCTCTGACCGGGATATGGTCGAGCTGGCCGAGGAAGAGCGCCAGGAGCTCAAGAAGCGACTGCCGGGCCTGGAACGCGAGCTGCAATTGCTGCTGATCCCCAAGGACCGCGATGACGACGCTTCCATCATGCTGGAAATCCGCGCCGGGACGGGCGGGGATGAAGCCGCGCTGTTCGCGGGCGACCTGTTCCGCATGTATGAGCGCTACGCCTCCAATCACGGCTGGAAGGTCGATGTGGTCGAGGCGTCCGAGGCGGAAGTCGGCGGTTACAAGGAGATCGTCGCCTCGGTCAGCGGCAAGGGCGTGTTCGGCAAGATGAAGTTTGAATCCGGCGTGCACCGGGTTCAGCGTGTCCCGGTCACCGAATCCGGAGGACGCATTCACACCTCCGCCGCAACGGTGGCGGTGCTGCCCGAGCCCGAGAATGTCGAGATCGACATCAAGGACGAGGATATCCGCATCGACACCATGCGCGCCTCCGGCGCGGGCGGTCAGCACGTGAACAAGACCGAATCCGCCGTGCGGATGACCCACATCCCCACCGGCATTGTCGTGGTGAGCTCGGAGAAGTCCCAGCACCAGAACCGCGCCATCGCCATGCAGGTGCTCAAGGCGCGCCTGTATGAGAAGGAGCGCCGGGAGAAGGATGAGGCAAGGGCGGCCGAGCGCAAGGGCCAGGTCGGCTCGGGCGACCGGTCCGAACGCATCCGCACCTACAACTTCCCCCAGGGCCGGGTCTCGGATCACCGCATCAACCTGACCCTCTACAAGCTCGACGAAATCCTCTCCGGCGATGCGCTGGACGAGGTGATCGACGCGCTCCTGTCCGAAGACCAGGCCGCCAAGCTCGCGGCGATGGAAGAGGCTTGAGCGGGCTGACCCGCTCAGACCGGCTGCGCCTCGCGGCAGAGCGTCTGAAAGCGGCTGGAATCGATGAGGCGGCTGATGACGCCCGCCGCCTTTTGCTGGCGGCGTTCGACGCATCGCCCGCCCGGCTTCTGACCGAGATGGCGTCTGAGATGCCGGATGCAGAGCTCGGGCGCTTTGACGCGCTCATCGGGCGTCGGGAACAGCGCGAGCCGCTGTCACACATCCTCGGAACCCAGCCCTTCTGGACATTGGAGCTCAAGGTCACGCGCGACGTGCTGACCCCGCGAGCAGACACGGAAACCCTCATTGAAGCGGCGCTGGCGGCCTTTCCGGATCGCAGGGCGCCCTTGCGCATCCTCGACATCGCCACCGGGTCGGGCGCCATCATCCTGGCGCTTCTGAGTGAATTTCCGAACGCGACCGGCGCCGCCACCGATATCAGCGAAGCGGCTCTGGCGGTGGCGCAGGAGAATGCGGATCTCACCGGGCTCGCCGACCGGGTGAGCTTCCAGCATCAAAGCTGGGCGGACGGGCTTGAAGGCCCGTTTGATCTGCTGGTCTCCAATCCTCCCTATATCGCGACCGCGGTGATTGACGAGCTGGAGCCTGAAGTGCGGGCCTATGAGCCGCGCATGGCGCTTGAGGGCGGGCGGACCGGGTTCGAGCCCTATCCGCATCTGTTCGCCGAAGCGTCGCGCCTTCTGGTTCCGGGCGGGCTCGCCCTGTTCGAGATCGGCTATGATCAGGGTGTGCGGGCGCGGGAGGCGGCGTCCGAAGCGGGTGCGAAAGAGACGCGCATCCTCAAGGATCTGGCGGGTCATGATCGGGTCGTGAGCCTGCGGTTTTCCGTCTGACCGCTTCTGCGTGCAGAAAAGTGTTGGAATCTCCCCGCAGCTGCGTCTAGGGTGCGGTCAAGTCCAGCGGGTGATGCAGGTCGGAGCAGGGGCTGTTCTGACGCGATTACCGGGCGCCCCGCTGACCCATTGGCCCATACGCTATCGAGTTCGACCGCAATCTTCTGTTTGCGTTCGCGCCGATAGACGCGGATTTCGCGGATCGTGTCGGCTGGAACGGTATCAACAACCCGAAAAGAGATCAGGTTCTTGAACATGAAGCGTCAACGCGGACGAGGCCGAAAGGCCGGATCGCCCAGTAACCGCTCGTATGAGAGCAACGGGCCGGACGTCAAAGTTCGGGGCGCCCCCTCTCATATCTATGACAAGTACATGCAGCTCGCGCGCGACGCCTCTTCCGCAGGCGACCGGGTCATGGCTGAAAACTACTATCAGCATGCCGAGCACTATCTGCGCATCATGCAGGCGAACCAGCCCAAGCGCGATGAGCGTGACGACCAGAACAATTCTGGCGACGACTCGGATGCGAGCGATGACGCCGCTGACAACGGCAATGAGAACAACGCTGACAATGCGGGTTCGGCTTCGTCGGAAGACGCGCCGCGCCAGCGCCGTCCGCGCGGCCGTCGCCGGCGTGAGGACAATTCCAGCGATGATCCTCTGCAGGTGGTCGAGCCTGAAGGCGCTGACGCCTCTTCCTCCTCGGATGCGGGCGACGACCAGCCCTCGGGCGAGGAGAAGCCCAAGAAGCGCACCCGCACACGGCGCACCAAAGCGGATATCGACGCCCAGAAGGCGCTCGACGCTGCGGAGGGGGACTCCGAAAAAAAGGATAAGGGCGAAGCAGCCTGACCGGCTGGTTCGCACCTGTTAAGGAAAAGGCTGGAGCCTCGCTCCAGCCTTTTTTGTTTCCGGTCCCGGTATGGGCGGTTAACCGCCGCGGCCAAGGCGACGCAGGCGTCGCCAGAACCGCCGCCGTTCCGGGCGGGGCTGGGGCTTGAGATTCTGGACGAACTCCTCGGCGCAGGCGCGCCAGGAGTATTTCTCGGCATAGGCCCGGCAATCCTCGCGCTTCATCTCGAGCGCTTCCAGGCAGGCGGTCTTCAGGTCGTCATTGACCGAGCCCGCCTTGGAGCCGGGAATGATGTCCTTGGGGCCGTTCGCCACATAGGCGGCGACGGGCGTGCCGGTCGCCATGGATTCCAGGATCACGAGGCCAAAGGTGTCGGTGAAGCTGGGAAAGACCATGACGTCCGCGTCCGCGAAATGGCGCGCCAGCTCGTCGCCCGACTTGTTTCCGGTGAAGATCACTTCGGGATAGTTTTCCTTCAGCTCCTCCAGTTGCGGGCCGGGGCCCACCACCACCTTTGTGCCGGGAAGGTCGAGGTCGAGGAAGGATTCGATGTTCTTCTCGACGGCGACGCGGCCGATATACACGAAGATCGGACCTTCAACGCCTTCATAGACGCTCTTGCCGCCCATATGGCGCTTGTCGGGATGGAACAGCTCGGTGTCCACGCCGCGCGCCCAGGGGGTGATGTTGTTGAAGCCGCGCTCGGAGAGGAGATCGCGCATGGAGGGGGTCGCCACCATCAGGCGGTTGCCCGAATTGTGGAAGCGCCGCATGAACCAATAACCGGCCGAGATCGGAATGAACGGGAAGCGCGCATTCACATATTCGGGGAATTTGGTGTGATAGCTCGTGGTGAAGGGCAGCTTCCACTTCAGACAGATGGCGCGCGCCGCCTGTCCCAGCGAGCCTTCGGTCGCGATATGGATGGCTTCGGGCTCGAACGCCTTGAAACGGGCTTCAAGCTCCTTGCGGGCGCCGACCGCCATCTTGATCTCGGGATAGGTCGGCAGCGGGAAGGTCTTGAACCCGAGCCCGGGATGGATCACCTCCACCTCATGGCCCATGGCCCGGCACTCCTCGACCGTGCGCGACAGCGTACGCACGACGCCATTGACCTGCGGCTCCCACGCATCGGTGACCAGCATGATGCGCAGCGGCGCGCTTTCCTCCATGGGAAGGACCTCCAGAACCTGTCTCTCTTCAGGCCGGTTTAGCGCGTTTTCGCCATTTGTCGAAGGGCTGTCGGCGCCATTCTCCGGAACCTCCGGCTCCGGCCTGACGACAGCGCGTCAGCTGTGGAACGCTTCCCTGACTGCGCCGTTGATATGGTGTCCAAGCTTTGTCTGCGCTCCCAGGGCGCAACATGGACGTCCGAGGCAATCTTCAGAGGAGGACCTGTCAGCAGGCAGGATCTCGCCAAAAAACAAAAAACCAGACTTGGCGGATTTCCCGCGCAGCAGGCGCGATATCCAGCGTATGCAGGTGTCCACAGAAATAGATTATCAAATCTATACAAGCACTAATGCGCTGTTCGAAATAGAAAATTTCAACTCGGAAATCTGCCCGGAATAGGATTGCTGCAATCAAAATCTGCGATGAAGTAAAGTTCAAAGGGCGTTGTCATGAGTCGATCTGTAATTGAATATGCTGAAGTTAATTTAGTTATTTTCAGCTCAAAATAAAATCTATGCAGTTATGCTGCATTGCGATGTTCTGCGGACTTGTACTGATTGTGAATAGCTGGGGTTGAATTCTATGACTTCAGCAAGCATTGTCCGCTCTAACAGGGCCGGATGCGCCGGCCGCTCCGGGTTCGAGAGGCTTTGGACCATGCGCGATTGGACAGACGTATCTATCGATTGGGATGCACTGGACGGCGAGAAGTTCGCTGATGAACGCCAGGCGGCCCGCAAGCTGGAAGACGCAGTCGGCTTGAGCCCTGAAGGGCGACAGGCGGCCAGCGACGCCGCGATCAAGCTCGTCGAGAAGGCGCGTGAGACGCGTCATGGCGGCGGCCTGATGGAGAGCTTTCTTCAGGAGTTCGGTCTGAGCAACAAGGAAGGCCTGGCCCTGATGTGTCTGGCCGAGGCGCTGCTGCGGGTTCCGGACGCGGAAACGGCCGATGATCTCATCGCCGAGAAGATCGGGTCCGGCTCCTGGGTCGAGCATGCCTGGAAATCGGATAACTGGCTGGTCAATGCGTCTACCATCGGCCTGATGATGACCGGTTCGATTCTCAAGGTGGATTCTCGCGCCGAGAAGAATCCGGGCGAATACTTCAAGCAGATGGCCGGACGTCTGGGCGAACCCGTCATCCGGACCGCCGTCAAGCGCGCCATGCGAATCCTGGGCGAGCAGTTCGTTCTGGGCCGCGACATCGAGAGCGCGATCAAGCGCGGCCGCGGCTGGAAGACCTATGGCAAGGTCAAGCCGCTCTTCAGCTTTGACATGCTGGGCGAGGGCGCCCGCACGGAAAAGGACGCCAAGCGCTATCTCGACAAATACCGTCACGCCATCCGCGTGGTGGCCGAGAAGCGCCAGAAGGGCTCGATCGAGGATGTGGACGGCGTCAGCGTGAAGCTGACCGCCCTGCATCCGCGCTATCAGGCCGTGCGTCAGGCGCAGGTGATGGAAGAGCTCTATCCGCGCGCGCTGGAGCTGGCCCAGATGGCCAAGGATGCGGATCTGGGCTTCAGCCTCGACGCCGAGGAAAGCGATCGCCTGGTCATTCAGCTGAAAATCTTCGACCGGCTCGCGCGCGAGCCCTCGCTGGCGGGCTGGGACGGCCTCGGGATCGTCATCCAGGCTTATCAGAAGCGCGCCATGAGCGTGCTCGAGAAGCTGATCGAGCTCGGCCAGGAAACCGGCCGTCGGTTCATGGTGCGCCTGGTGAAAGGCGCCTATTGGGATACCGAGATCAAGTTCGCCCAGATGAACGGTCAGACGGACTTCCCGGTCTGGACCACCAAGCCGGCGACCGATCTCAACTATCTGGCCTGTGCGCGACAGATGCTGGCCGCCCCGGACGCCATCTTCCCGCAATTTGCGACCCATAACGCCCACACCCTGTGCGCCGTGCGTCAGATTGCGGCCGAGACCGGCAATCCGCCCTATGAATTCCAGCGCCTGCACGGCATGGGGGAGCCGCTCTACGCCGCGGCGGCGCAAACCTATGCGGATCTGGGCGCGGTGCGCGTCTACGCTCCGGTGGGCAGCCATCAGGACTTGCTGCCCTATCTGGTGCGGCGTCTTCTGGAGAACGGCGCCAACACCTCTTTCGTGCACGCCTTCCTTGATGAGGATGTGCCCGCCGCCGATGTGGCCAGCGGTCCGTTCAAGGCGGCGGCGACGCTTGATCGTCACCCCTTCATCTCCATTCCGGCCAAGCTGTATGGCCCGGATCGTCTGAACTCCAAGGGCATGGACCTGACCCAGGCGCGTGTGCGCGAGCGGCTCGCTGAGGCCCAGAAGGCATTCGACGAGAACGCGCCCTATGCCTGTGGTCCGATCATCAATGGCGATGCCCGCACAGGCGACGGCCAGGCGATGCACAGTCCGGCGGACAGGGAGTTCACGGTCTCAACCCTTCACGAGGCCACCGAAGAGGACGTGAAGACGGCGTACAAGATCGCTCATGACTCCCAGAAGGACTGGAACGCCAAGGGCGGACCGGCGCGCGCCAGGATCCTGCGCGACATGGCTGACGCGCTTGAAGCGAACACCGACCGGTTGATGGCGCTGATGGCGCGGGAAACCGGCAAGACCCTGCCGGACGGAATCGCCGAGGTGCGCGAGGCGGTCGACTTCCTGCGCTATTATGCGGTGGAAGCGGAAACCAAGTTCGGCGATCCGGTGCGTCTGCCCGGGCCGGCGGGCGAAACCAACCATCTGGGTCTGGCCGGACGCGGCGTGTTTGTCTGCATCAGTCCGTGGAACTTCCCGCTGGCGATCTTCAC
>NZ_DJIQ01000017.1:1254-7395 GCF_002433705.1 Oceanicaulis sp. UBA6590 | reverse complement strand
TGGAACTTCCCGCTGGCGATCTTCACCGGTCAGGTGGCCGCCGCGCTGGCGGCCGGCAATTCCGTGCTGGCCAAGCCGGCCGAGCAAAGCCCGCTGATCGCCTATGAGGCCGTGAAGATCTATCTTGAGGCGGGCCTGCCCAAGGGCGTGCTCCATCTGTTGCCGGGCGACGGCAAGATCGGCGGCGCCCTGACAGAGCTGCCCGGCGTTGACGGCGTCGCGTTCACCGGGTCGACGGATGTCGCGCGGATCATCAACCGCACGCTCGCCGCCAAGGACGGCCCGATCGTGCCGCTGATCGCGGAGACGGGCGGCCTCAATGGCATGTTCGTGGATACCTCGGCCCTGCATGAGCAGGTGATCGATGACGCCATCAACTCAGCGTTCGGATCCGCCGGTCAGCGGTGCTCGGCGCTGCGTGTGCTTCTGATTCCCGAGGAGATCGGCGATCTGCTGATTGAGGGGCTCACCGGCGCCATGGACATGCTCTCTCTCGGCGATCCGTCTGATCCGGCGACCGATATCGGCCCGGTCATCGACGCGGAAGCCCATGAGATGCTCCAGGAGCACGTCAAGGACATGGAGTCCCGCGCCAAGGTGCTCCATCGCGCGCCGTTGAGCGCCGAAATGGCGGCCAAGGGTGAGTATTTCGCGCCCACGCTGGTGGAGATCAGCTCTCTTGATCAGCTGACCGAGGAGAAGTTCGGCCCGATCATGCATGTGATGCGCTACAAGCGCGCCGACCTTCAGAAAGTCGCCGGTCAGCTGGCGGACAAGGGCTACGGCCTGACGCTCGGCGTTCACAGTCGTCTGGATCGATTCGCGGACATGGTTCGCGCGGCGGTCCCGGTGGGCAATTGCTATGTGAACCGCAACATCACCGGCGCGGTGGTCGGGGTTCAGCCGTTCGGCGGCGAGGGCCTGTCCGGCACCGGACCCAAGGCTGGCGGTCCGCACTATATCTACCGCTTCGCGGCGGAGCATACCGTGACCATCAATGTGGCCGCCCAGGGCGGGGACCCCGAGCTTCTGTCTCTGGGTTAACCGGACACAGAATGCGGGCTTTGCGGCTCGCGCCAGATATCCACAAGAAACCGCATTTATCCCCGGGCCCGGACTCCTTAACGAGTCCGGGCCCGGAGCGTTTTCTGGTAGGACTTTGTTTACGAAAAAAGCGGCTGGGAGCCGGTTTGACCCGTTGACGGTCAGATGGGACCCAAGCACTATATGTTGCGGTTTCCGGGGGAAGCCGCACACCATGTATAGGTTTTTCTTAAGCAGCGCGCGGGAAAACGGCCTCTCGCAGGCATAACGCGCGACGCTGAATTGGAGCGGGTAGAGATGACGCCTTTCGACCAAGCCCACGCTACCGGAGCCCGCACGCAGGAGTCCGCTTCGGCCCTGCGCGGCAAGCCCAAGGCTGTTCAGCTTCGACTGGTTGATAAGGTTAAGACCGATCCTTCGCGGGACGCGCTTCTGACCGATTTCGGCAAGAAGACCCTGGTCGACCGTTACCTGCTGCCGGGCGAATCCTATCAGGACATGTTCGCGCGGGTGTCGACGGCCTATGCCGACGATCTCGAGCATGCTCAGCGCCTTTATGACTACATGTCGAATCTGTGGTTCATGCCGGCGACGCCTGTCCTCTCCAATGGCGGCGCGGATCGCGGCCTGCCCATTTCCTGCTTCCTGAACTCGGTGGATGATTCGCTGGGCGACATCGTGTCGACCTGGACCGAGAATGTCTGGCTCGCCTCCAATGGCGGCGGCATCGGCACCTATTGGGGCAATGTGCGTTCGATCGGCGAGAAGGTCGGGCAGAACGGACAGACCTCCGGAATCATCCCGTTCATCCGCGTGATGGATTCGCTGACGCTGGCGATTTCCCAGGGGTCGCTGCGTCGCGGTTCGGCGGCCGTCTATCTCGACATTCACCACCCGGAAATCGAGGAATTCCTCGAAATCCGCAAACCGTCGGGCGACTTCAACCGCAAGAGTCTCAACCTTCACCACGGCCTCAACGTCTCTGACGCATTCATGGAGGCCGTCGCCAAGGATGAGGAGTTCGAGCTGATCTCCCCGCGGTCCGGCGAAGTGGTCAAAACCGTCAATGCCCGCAAGCTGTGGCAGAAGATCCTGGAAGTCCGCCTGCAGACCGGCGAGCCCTACATCCTGTTCTCCGACACGGTGAACAACAATCTGCCGGCTCACCAGCGCAAGCTGGGCCTGAAGGTGCGCCAGTCCAACCTGTGCTCGGAAATCACCCTGCCGACGGGCGTGGACCATCTGGGCAATGACCGCACGGCGGTGTGCTGCCTGTCCTCTCTGAACGCCGAGAAATTCCTCGAGTGGAAGGATGACGAGCGCTTCCTCGAGGACATCTTCCGCTTCCTCGACAACATCCTGCAGGACTTCATCGAGCGTGCTCCTGATGAAATGGAGCGTGCGAAATACTCTGCGGCGCGTGAGCGGTCTGTGGGGCTGGGCCTGATGGGCTTCCACTCCTTCCTGCAAAGCATGAACGTGCCGTTTGAGTCCGCCATGGCGCAGTCCTGGAACAAGCGCATGTTCCAGCATATCCGCCAGGGCGCCGACAAAGCCTCGGTCAAGCTCGCCGAAGAGCGCGGCGCATGCCCGGACGCGGCGGACAACGGCGTGAAGGCGCGCTTCTCGCACAAGCTGGCGATCGCGCCGACCGCGTCGATCTCCATCATCTGCGGCGGCACCTCGGCGGGCATCGAGCCGATCCCGGCCAATGTCTACACGCACAAGACGCTCTCGGGCTCCTTCACCGTGAAGAACCCGTATCTTGAGAAGATCCTTGAGGAGAAGGGCAAGAACACCCCGGCGGTGTGGTCCTCCATCCTCGAGCACGAAGGCTCCGTGCAGCATCTGGATTGCCTGGACGAGCTGGAGAAGGACGTCTTCAAGACCGCCTTCGAGCTCGATCAGCGCTGGGTCATCGAGCACGCGGCTGACCGCTCGCCCTATATCTGCCAGGCGCAATCGCTGAACCTGTTCCTGCCGGGCGATGTGAACAAATGGGACCTGCACATGCTGCACTGGTCGGCGTGGGAGAAGGGCGTCAAATCGCTCTATTACTGCCGCTCGAAATCGGTGCAGCGCGCCGCCTATGCCGGCGCCGGCGAGAAGGACGAGATGTCCAAATCACTCAGCGATGCTGCGCCCAAGGACTATGACGAGTGCCTCGCCTGCCAATAGGTCGAATTTTTTTCGAATAAACGAAGAACCCCGGGCCCGTTCCGGGGTTCTTTGTATTTAATCCCATGAATTCTAAGTAGTATTAATTTTTATGAACTGTTAACCCTAAAGAAGGCTCCTTGATCAAAGAATGGCCATTGTTCATGGTATGATTTGAACAATGCAGGTTGAAGCCGATGGGGACCGGTATGACCACGCCGAATGTGAGCAAGGTGAGCAAATCCGCGCAGCACGCCAGCGTGCTGGCCGGCCTCCTTGCTGCGGCGTGTCTCACCTCGCTCGGCGGCCCGTGTGAGCGCGCTCAGGCGCAGCAGGGACAGGCCTCACAGGAAACACGCGCGATGATCCTCGGTCCGCTCCAGGCCGAGCTGGCGCCGGCGCGGCCCGCCCCGGACCGCAGCAATTTTGCGCCGGCGCAGGCGTTGGGACGGTCTCCGGGCTATATCGAGTTCATCGGCTCTGATTCGACTACGGCCTTGCCGGATGCGGCCCGACTGGCGGGCGTGGCGCTCAGCGTTCGCGCGGACAGCGCAGCCATGGAAGGCTTCTCCGCTTTCTATCAGGCCGGCGCCACTCTGGTGCAGACGCCGTCGGGCGGGCGCATCTCGGTGTCGCTGTTTGACGGGCGCGCACCTGATGCTGCGCTGTCGGCCCTGTCGGATTCCTATGCCGACATCGCGGGAAGCGACCTTGACCCGGCCGGCCGCTCCAACCGTCGCATGACGCTGCGCTATGAAAACGCGTTTGACTCACCCGGCGGTCCGGAAGGGCTCGATGTGGGCGTCTCGCCGCGGGCCGGCCTGTCGATCGGTCAGGATGGCCCGGCCGCGGAAGCGGGCGCGACGGTGCGCCTGGGTCAGTATCTCGATGAAGGCTTTGGCGAGGAGCGCCCGGCCTGGTGGTTCTTTGCAGGCGCTGACCAACAGGCGCTGATGTATGATCCGGGCGCGGGCTTTGACATGCGCAACGCGCTCGCCATGGGGCCCTATGCGACCGTGGGCGATGCACAGGCGGGCATCGCCGCCCGGTTTGGCGGCGCCGACATCTCCTTTGCCTATATCCAGCGTGAAACCCGCTATGCGTTGCCCAATGAATCCTGGGAAACTTCAGAAGGGTTCGCTGCGTTCTCATTGACGTTGCGTCGTTAAGCTGAGAACGCTGCGCCGATAGCGCGGCAAAGGGATTGCCCATCATGATCAGACTGGCGTCCGCGCTCCTTGGAGCTGCGGCCTTGATATGCGTGCACACGCCGCGCTCTGAGGCGCGTGACCATCCGGTTGACGCCCAGCCTGAAGATGGCGGCGTTCTGACCCTTGTGGTCGAGAACGACCTCTTTGGCGGTACGGACCGGAATTACACGAACGGCATCCGACTGGAATGGGTTGCGCCCGAGGATGAGGTGAGCCGCTGGCTGACCCAGGCCGCCCGCACCCAGCCTTTCGTCAATCTCAAGGGCGCGCGGGTCCGTCAGGGCTTCGCGCTCGCGCATACACTTTACACCGCCAGCGACATCACGCTCGAGAACCCGCCGCTCGACGATCACCCTTATGCCGCGCATTTGAATGTGAACTGGTTTGCTTCGGCGCGAACTCCGAACAGCGAACACACCATTCTCGTCGATGTGGGCATTATTGGTCCGAGCGCGCAGGGCGAGTTTCTTCAGACGAGCTGGCATCAGCTGATTGATGGCAAGGAGCCGCGCGGCTGGGACACCCAGCTTCATGACGAGGTGGTGTTCGCGATTTCAGGTCAGCGGACCGAGCGGATCCATCAATGGCGGATTGGCCATTACACCGCCGATGTGATGGGCCACGCCGGACTGACGCTGGGCACGCTGAGGACGGATCTGTCCGCCGGCGCGACGGTGCGATTCGGCACCGATCTGCAGGATGCGTTCGCGCCGCCGCGGCTGCGGCCGGCCCTCGCGCCGTCCAGTCTTTACACCCCGACACAACATATAGCGGCTTACGTCTTTGTCGGCGTTGGCGGCTATGCGGTGGCGCGCGATGTTTTCCTGGACGGCAATACCTATCGCGACTCGCGTTCGGTGGATCGCAATGTCTGGGTGGGGGATGTGCAGGCGGGCGCGGCGCTGCACATCAATTCCTACCGGCTGGCCTTTACGTATGTGGTGCGAAGCGAGCAGTATGCGAGCCAGAACGGCCTGCAACGCTTTGGCGCGATCTCGATGTCGCGCGCTTTCTAGCCGGACCGGTTTGAGTCGCATCAAGGTCAAGTTTCTTCCCTCGTGGATAACCGGATTAATACACTGGAAACCAGACTCATTGCGACACAATATGTAGTGGACCTGAGGGGCTGAGGCGCTATCTGTCGTGTCGAACGCGCGCCAAGCCCTTCAATTTGAATGCGCAGAGCCGAGAAAGAAACGCCATGCTTACCGTCGCTTCCGACCGCCCGGGCCTGTTGACTCCCAGCCTGACCTACAAGCCGTTCCGCTATCCGTGGGCGTATGATTTCTGGAAGGTCCAGTCCCAAGTGCACTGGCTGCCCGAAGAGGTGCCGCTGGGCGAGGACTGCAAGGACTGGGCGACCAAGCTGACCGACAAGGAGCGCAATCTGCTCACGCAGATCTTCCGCTTCTTTACCCAGTCGGATGTGGAAGTCGGCGCGAACTACATGGAAAACTACATGCCGCTCTTCAAACCGGTTGAAGTGCGCATGATGCTCGCCGCCTTCTCCAACATGGAGACGATCCACATTGCGGCCTATGCGCTGCTGCTGGAAACCATCGGCATGCCTGACACCGAGTTCTCCGCCTTCATGGAGTACGAGGAGATGGCGGCCAAGCACGACTATCTTGGCAAGTTCGGCTGCGAGACTGATCGCGACATCCTCACCTCCATGGCGGTGTTCGGCGGTTTCACCGAAGGCCTTCAGCTGTTCGCCAGCTTCGCCATG
>NZ_DJIQ01000017.1:0-946 GCF_002433705.1 Oceanicaulis sp. UBA6590 | reverse complement strand
CTTCGCCATGCTGATGAACTTCCCGCGCTTCAACAAGATGAAGGGCATGGGCCAGATCGTGTCCTGGTCGGTGCGCGATGAGTCGCTGCACTGCGAAGGCATGATGAAGCTGTTCCACACCTTCGCCGAGGAAACCGGCGCGCTGACCAAGGGGGTGAAGGACGATATCGCCGATTGCTGCAAGACGGTGGTGAGCCTTGAGGACAAGTTCATCGAGCTGGCGTTCGAGGCGGGCGAAGTCGAGGGCATGACCCCCGAGGACATCAAGAACTACATCCGCTACATCGCCGACTGGCGCATGAAGCAGCTCAAGCTGCCGACCATCTATGGCGTGGAAGAGCACCCGATCCCGTGGCTGACCGAGATCCTGAACGGGGTCGAGCACGCCAACTTCTTTGAAGCCCGCGCCACAGAATACTCCAAGGGCGCGACCCAGGGCGACTGGCATGGCGATGCCGGCGTCTGGTCGAACTTCGACAACATGATGATGAAGCGGTCCCTGACGGCCGGCGCGACGCCGGCGGAATAGGTCCGACCTTCTTTGCACTCATGCGGAACCCCGGTGGGCAGGGCTCGCCGGGGTTTTTCATGTCACCGGCTCGTGATTGGGTGATTGCGCCTTGGCCCTATAATTTGGGGCCATGATTGAACGCGATGCCTCATCTCTGTATTTCGGCGATCTCGGCGCGGTCCCGCCAGAGCAGCTGGTCACGCACATGAATGACCCTCGGGTGGCCGCTCACCTGCCGCTCCTGACCCGTCGCTGGACGGTCGATGACGCTGTCGCGTTTCAGGCCGCCAAGGCTCAGCGCTGGCTCGAGGACGGGCTGGGGCATTGGGCGATCCATGCAGGCGATCGCTATGTCGGCTGGGGCGGGTTCGAGAAAGAGGGCGCAGTCTGGGATTTCGGGCTGGTGCTGACAGCGGAGGCGTTTGGCCTGGGGCG
>NZ_DJIQ01000064.1:77045-103920 GCF_002433705.1 Oceanicaulis sp. UBA6590 | reverse complement strand
CGGGCGCGCTGAGCGAGGACGAGTTCAAGCCGCTGCGCCTGATGAACGGCGTCTATCTGCAGCTGCACGCCTATATGCTGCGCGTGGCCATTCCCTATGGCGTTCTGTCCTCGGAACAATTGCGCTCGCTGGCCTATGTGGCGCGCACCTATGACCGCGGCTATGGCCATTTCACCACCCGCCAGAACATCCAGTACAACTGGCCCGCGCTGGTGGATATTCCCGATGCGCTCGACCATCTGGCGGGGGTGCAGATGCACGCCATCCAGACCTCTGGCAATACGATCCGCAACACCACGACCGACCCGTTCGCGGGCGCGGCGGCGGACGAGATCGCCGATCCGCGTCCCTGGTGCGAGCTGATCCGGCAATGGTCCACCACCCACCCCGAATTCACCTGGCTGCCGCGCAAGTTCAAGATCGCGGTCACCGGCTCGCCCGCCGATCGCGCCGCCATCGGCGTGCACGATATCGGCCTGCGTCTGGTGAAGAATGACGCTGGCGAAACCGGGTTTGAAGTGCATGTGGGCGGCGGTCAGGGCCGCACGCCCATCGTGGCGAAAATCATTCGCGACTTCCTGCCCCAGCGCGAACTGCTGGCCTATCTGACCTCGATCCTGCGCGTCTACAATCTCGCGGGACGCCGGGACAATCTGTACAAGGCGCGCATCAAGATCCTGGTCGACGCCATGGGTCCGGACGAATTCCGCGATGCGGTCGAGGCCGAGTATGACGCCAGCCGGGGTCGCGCCCTGACCCTTCCGGTCGAAGAGATCGAGCGCGTCAGCAGCCATTTCGTCCCGCCGGCGGAAGGCGAACCGCTGACCGACATTCCGACCGGCACGGCCTTCGCCCGCTGGCGCGCAGTGAATGTGAAGCCGCACAAGGTGAAGAACCGCGCCGTCGTGGTGATCCCCCTCAAGGCGCCGGGCGCCACGCCGGGCGACGCCAGCGCCGAGCAAATGGACCTGATCGCCGACCTGGCGGATCGTTACGCCCTGAGCGAGATCCGCGTCAGCAAGGAGCAGAATCTCGTCCTTCCGCATGCGGACAAGGCGGCTCTGGGCGATCTGTTCCGCGCCCTCGACGGCGCCGGGCTGGCGACGCCCAATCATGGCCGCGCCAGCGATATCGTCGCCTGCCCGGGGCTTGATTACTGCAATCTCGCCAATGCGCGCTCCATTCCCATCGCCCAGGCCATTTCGACCGGCCTGCACGAAGCGGGGCTGGATGACGCCACCGGCGATCTGACCATCAAGATTTCAGGCTGCATCAATGCCTGTGGCCACCACCATGTGGCCAATATCGGCCTTCTCGGCGTCGATAAGGCGGGCGAGGAAGTCTACCAGCTCACCCTCGGAGGGGTTGGCGACGGTCAGGCGGCTATTGGTAAAATTCTGGGTCCGGGCCTGTCCGCCGACGATGCGGTGACCGCCGTCATCGCCTGCGTGCGGGTCTACGCCGAACAGGCCCAGCCTCAGGAAAGCTTCATCCAGACGCTGAACCGTCTGGGCACAGACCCGTTCAAGGAGGCCGTCTATGGCGCTTGATGCCCTACGCCGGATCGAACCGCAGGCCGTGGAATTGCCGGGCGACGCCGCACCAGCCGACGCCGAAGCCGCCATCAAGGGCGCGGACCGGGTCGTGATCCGCTTTCCCACCTTCAAGGATGGGCGCGGCTTCTCGCTCGCTGCCCTTCTGCGCCGCTCGGGCTATGAGGGCGAGTTGCGCGCCGCAGGCCCGCTCTTGCCCGATCAGGTCGATGACCTGTTGCGCATGGGGTTTGACGCGGTCGACATCGAACGTCCCGACGGCCCGGCCCGCAACCGCAATACCGGCGGTGCCCCCTATATCTATCAGCCCGACCCCGGCGCTGTGACCGCCCGCCCGACGGCGCTGCAAATCCGGGCGCTGGCGGCGCGTAAGGCGACCGCAGAAGCGCTGGCGAAAGAACTTGATGGCGCAACGCCTGAAGCCATTCTCTGCCGCGCCGCCCAAGTCTATGGCGGGCGCATGGCCATGCTGTCCTCCTTCGGTGCGGAAGCGGCGCTGGGGCTCGCGCTCGTGGCGGAGATCGCCTCTGACACGCCGATCCTGTTTCTGGACACCGGCATGCATTTCCCCCAGACGCTGAGCTATCGCGACCGTCTGGTGAAACATCTGGGCCTGACGAACCTGCACATCCTCAAGCCCGATGAAGCTGAGCTGCGCGACGAGGATCCCGACAACAGGCTCTATGACCGTGATGGCGTGGCGTGTTGTGATCTGCGCAAGGTGCGCCCTCTGGGACGCGCGCTTGATCCGTTCGATGCCTTGATCACCGGGCGCAAGCGCTATCATGGCGGCCAGCGCGGCGATATTGCCGCCGTCGAGTTCGACGGCGAGCGGGTGAAGATCAATCCGTTCGCTTTCCTCAGCCCGCAGGATGTGGCGGATCGGTACAAGGCGCTCGACCTGCCCCGCCATCCGCTGGCGGAAGATGGCTACGCCTCGATCGGCTGCTGGCCCTGCACCGCCCCGGCGGACGAGCCCGGCTCTCGCGATGGTCGCTGGGCTGGTCAGGACCGGGATGAGTGCGGCATCTTTGATCCGGCCCGCGCCGAGCGCGCCAAACGCGCTGGCGCCATCCGCCTGATCTGAGGCGGCTGATCAAAGAGGATTTGTCATGACCGCACCGATCGTGGAGCTGATCGGCGATACGCCGCTGATCCGCCTCAAAGCCGCGTCAGAGGCCACGGGCTGCGAGATATTCGGCAAGGCCGAGTTTCTCAATCCCGGCGGCTCGGTAAAGGATCGCACCGCGCTGGGCCTCATCCGGGCCGCGGAAGCCGACGGCTCGCTCAGGCCCGGCGGCGTGATCGTCGAGGGCACGGCGGGCAATACCGGGATCGGGCTGGCGCTGGTCGCCGGCGCCTTGGGATACAAGGCGCTGATCGTGATGCCGCGCGGGCAAAGCGCCGGCAAGCGCGAAGCCCTGATCGCGGCCGGCGCACAGATCATCGAGGTCGACCCCGCCCCCTATTCCAGCGAGCACCATTTCGTCCACGCCTCGCGCCGAATCGCCGAGAGCCTGCCCAATGCGGTCTGGGCCAACCAGTTCGACAATCCCGCCAACAAGGCGTTCCACGCGGCCACCACGGGCCGGGAGATCCTTGAGCAGACAGACGGAAAGATCGACGGCTTCATCTGCGCGGCGGGTACGGGCGGCTCGCTGGCGGGCATCGCCTCCGCGCTTCGGGCCGCCACGCCGGACGTGAAGATCGGCCTCGCTGATCCGGCCGGCGGCGCGCTCTATTCGTACTTCACTGAAGGCGCGCTCAAATCCGAGGGCGGCTCGATCACCGAAGGCATTGGCGTGGGCCGGATCACCGGCCAGCTCGAAGGGCTCAGTGTCGATCACGCCTACCGGATCGAGGATGCCGAATTCCTGCCGCTCCTGTTCGATCTGGTGCAGACCGAAGGCCTGTCGCTGGGCGGCTCGGCAGGCGTAAATATCGCCGGGGCCATCCGGCTCGCCAAAACCCTGGGTCCGGGCAGGACCATCGTCACCCTTCTGTGTGATTCCGGCGCGCGCTATGCCGCCAAGCTCTTCAACCCCGAATTTCTACGCGCCCGCGGGCTGCCGGTTCCGCCCTGGACGGACGCCGACGCCAGTGCGGGCCTGAGCGCCTGACGGAGATTTTCATGCTGGATACGGCTCAAGACCTGGACGTGATCGATCAGGGCGCCTTCTTCGCCTGCAAGGTCACCGAGGTCGAACACTTCACCGACGACCTGTTCCGCTTCCGCACGGCGCGCCCGGCGACGCTGCGCTTCCGGCCGGGCGAATTCCTGATGATCGGGCTTGAGGGCGAGAAGAAACCGGTGCTGCGCGCCTATTCGGTGGCGAGCCCGAGCTGGGACGATACGCTCGAATTCTACTCCATCAAGGTGGAGAACGGGGCCCTGACCTCGCGCCTGCGCCATATCCAGCCCGGCGACCGGGTTCTGGTGGGCCGCAAGCCCACGGGCACGCTCGTCACCGATGCGCTCAAGCCCGGCAAGCGGCTCTACATGCTCTCCACCGGCACCGGGGCGGCGCCCTTTGCGAGCCTGATCCGGGAGCCGGGCGTCTATGAGCAGTTTGACGAGGTGGTGTTCACCCATACCTGCCGCACCCAGGCCGAACTGACCTATTCGCGCGGCCTCGTGGAAGCGATCAAGACCGATCCGCTGGTGGGCGAGGCGGCGGAGGGACGGCTGGTCTATTTTGACAGCGTCACCCGCGAGCATGGACCGCGCACGGGCCGCATCACCACGCTGATCGAGACCGGCAGGCTGTTCGAGATGATTGAGCGCCCGGTTTTGAACGCCGAGACCGACCGCGTGATGATCTGCGGCTCCATGGCGATGCTCGACGAGCTCAAGAGAATGCTCGAGGCGCGCGGTTTCGAGGAAGGCTCTAACGCCAAGCCCGGTGACTTCGTGGTCGAGAAAGCCTTCGCGGGCGAAGGTGTCTGAGGCGCGTCGGGCCCGCGGCCGGACCGGAAATCCGCGCCGGCCGCGCCAGTCGTTTAGAACCTGTTAACACTTTGTTTACAACGCTGGTTGGGTCTTTGTTCAGCTTTTCCTGCTACCTTCGGTGATCATGGAGGGATGTCATGCAGGCCCAACGCAAGACTGAAATGAACGCGATGCCCGCCCCGGCCCAGACGCCGGAGCCTGAAGCGCGCGTGGCGCCGCCGCCCTTCCCGACCATTGGCGCGAGCGGCGAAGCGCCGTCCATTCCCTCCCCGGCGCACGCCCTGCAGGAGCGGCTTGAATCCGCCTTTGCCGAGCCTGTGGTGGAAAATCGCTGGAGCCCGCGTCAGACCCTCGCCTTCCTGGTCTTTTCCTGCGGCGTCTTCTGGGGCGCCATGATCGGCGGCGCGATCCATTTCTTCGGCTGACACGCCCGGGGTGACATCTGTCATCCCGCCCATGTGACGCGCGTCACTCCTCTCCCCTGGCCCCATCCGGCATGCTTGCAGCCTTGATCGCCAGGCTGTGAGGGCTGATGACTGTTTCCCATGATCTTGCGCCGCCCATTCTCAAGGCGGATGCGCTGACCCGACGCTATGGCCGCAAGACGGCGCTGGACGGGCTTGAACTCTCCCTGTCAGAACCCGGCGTGCTGGCCCTGCTGGGCCCCAACGGCGCGGGCAAGACCACCTTTGTCCAGACCGCCCTCGGCCTCACCCGCCCCAGCAGCGGCCGCCTGAGCGTGTTCGGCGCCCGTCCCGGGGATCGCGCCATCCGGACCCGCATCGGCGTGATGATGCAGGATACCGATCTGGCGCACACCCTGACCGGGCGCGAATTGCTGGAGCTGTTCGCGAGCTATTATCCGGACCCCGCCGATCTCGACGCCCTGATCGAGCGCTGCGCCCTCGGGGGCTTCATCCGGCAACGCTATGGCAAGCTCTCGGGCGGCCAGAAGCGGCGCATCCAGTTCGCCCTGGCGCTTGTGGGCCAGCCCGACCTCCTGTTTCTCGACGAACCCACGACCGGGCTCGACACCGAAGCGCGACGCGCGCTCTGGGCGATCGTGCGCGATGTGGCGGCGAGCGGGACGCTGGTCATCCTCACCACCCACTATCTGGAAGAGGCGGATGCGCTCGCAGACCGGGTCGTGGTGCTCAAGGACGGGCGCGTCATCGCGGATGACACGGCCGACGGCCTGCGCACCCGCATGGGCGGCGCCATCATCGAATGTGTGACGGCCCTGGACGATGACGCCCTCAACGCCCTGCCCGGCCTGATCGCGCTCAGCCGGTCGGGTCGCAAGCTGCGCCTGCAGGTCAGCAACGCCGTCCCGGCGCTCAAGGCGCTGTTCGAGCTGGACCCGGAGCTGAGCGATCTCGGCGTCGCCCAACCCACGCTGGAAGACGCCTTCGAGGCGCTGACCGGCCAACCGCAAACCGAGGGAGCCTGATCATGGCGAACGCCTATCTTGCTGAAATCAAGGCCGAAGTCCTCAAGCTCTCGCGCATGCCCGAATTCGCCATCCCGACGCTGATCCTGCCGGTGATGTTCTTCACCCTGTTCGGAGTGATCATTCCGGGCAGCCGGGACAACGCCGCCTATCTTCTGTCCACCTTCGGCGTCTTCGCCGTGATGGGCCCCGCTTTGTTCGGCTTTGGCGCGGGAGTGGCGCAGGAACGCGAACGCGGCTGGCTGACCCTCAAGCGCGCCGTGCCGGCGCCCGCCGCCGCCCTGCTGGTGGCCAAGACCACCGCGACCGTGCTGATCGCCAGCGTGTCGCTGGGCGCCATCTACGCCGTCGCCGCCTTCGCCGCCGGGGTGGAGCTGTCCCCTCAGGTCTGGCTGGGCCTTCTGCTGGTCCATGTCCTGTCGGCCATCCCCTTTGTCCTGCTGGGTCTGGCGCTCGGTTTTGTCTTTGGCGCCAACGCCGCCGTAGCGGTCGCCAATATCGCCTATCTGGGCATGGCGGTGCTGGGCGGCCTGTGGATGCCGATCAGCGTCTTCCCGAAGATCATGGGCCAGATCGCGCAAGTCCTGCCCAGCTATCATCTGGCTGAAATCGCGCTCGGGGTCAGCGGCGCGGGCGGTGAGACGGCCCTTCCGGGCCATATCCTCGCCGCGCTGGCGATCACGGCCATCGCCGCCGGGCTGGCGCTGCTGGCCTGGGCGCGCCAGCGCTAGGGTCTGGTTCTGGAAGGCGGAGCAGGGCAGGGTATCCGCTCGCGCTCCGCCCGCCACACTACGGAAACCCCTCTCCCATGGCGTCAGACCCTCTTTACAAACCCGACAGCGCCTCGGAGCGCGCCGGACCGGAAAGCGCTCCGCCCACACGGGCGAACCGCCTGCGCGGCCTGTCAGAGACGCCTGCCTTCTATCTGATCTATCTCGTTTTCTATTTCACGCCCTGGTTCTTCCAGCTCCCGGGCCTGAGAGATGCGCTGATCGGTTTCGCCGCCGTGGGCAGCTTCATCCCGGTCTATCTGTACGCCAATGCCGGCGACCCCTATCGCAACGGCGTCAAACCCGTCCGGACGCTGATGGCGGCGGGCTACGCCTCGGCCCTCTCGCTCGCCCTGATCCCGGTCGTGGGCATGAGCGGCAATTTCCACATCTATGCGGTGACCCTGCTGGCGGGCCTGCGCCCCCAGAGAGTCGCGCTGCTGGCCATGGCCGGGCTGAGCGCCTTCTATCTGTGCGCCTCCTGGCTGCTGGGCGTGACGATCTTTGAAATGGTGCTGTCCCAGTTCATCGCCGTTATGGCGGGGATGGCGACCCTCGCCGGGTTTGAATCCGCCCAGCGCGTGTCCGTGCGGGAGCGCAATCTGCGCATGGAGGCCGAGCTCGCCGCCCTGCGCGAACGCGAACGCATCGCCCAGGATCTGCATGACCTTCTGGGCCACACCCTGACCACGATCGCCGTCAAATCCGAGCTTGCAGCACGCCTTCTGGATGCGGATGCGGACCGGGCGCGCTCTGAAATCATCGAGATCCGAGACGCCGCCCGCATCACGCTCAAGGATGTGCGCGCGGCCGTCGCGGGCATGCATGTCACCACCCTGCATCAGGAGCTGGCGCGGGCGCGATCTGCGCTGTCAGCGGCGGATATAGGCCTGAGGGTCGAGGGAGAACCGCCCGATCTGGACCAGGCCGCCCATGCGGCGCTCGGCCTCGCCTTGCGCGAAGCGGTCACCAACATCATTCGCCATTCCGGCGCGGAGGCGGCGCTGATCCGCTTCGCCCCCGAGGGAGTCCTCGTGATCGAGGATGACGGACAGGGCGGCGAGCTGAACGCCGGCACCGGCCTTATGGGCATGCGCCGCCGGATTGAATCCCTCGGCGGCGAAATGGAGATCGAAAGCCGGGACACCGGCGTTCGCGTCACCCTCAGCCTGCCCCCGCCCCAGCCTGATACCGAGAGCCTTGAGTCCCACCCATGATTTCCATTGTCATCGCTGAGGACCAGTCGCTGCTGCGCGGCGCGCTGGCCGCCCTTCTGACGCTCGAGCCCGATATCGAGCTTCTGGCGCAAGCCCAGGATGGCGAAGAAGCCGTTCGCCTCGTCCACGAACTCAAGCCCGACGTTCTGGTCACCGATATCGAGATGCCCGGCCTGACCGGGATCGAGGCGTCCGAAGCCCTGCGTCAGTCCGGCAGCGACACGCGCGTGCTGATCGTGACGACCTTCGCCCGCCCCGGATATCTGCAGCGCGCGCTGCAGGCAGGGGTGCTGGGCTATGTGCTCAAGGATGCGCCAAGTGAGGAACTCGCGGACGCCGTGCGCCGCGTGGCGCAGGGCCAGCGCGCCATCGCCTCGGAACTCGCCGAAACCGCCTGGAGCGCGCCGGTCGTGCTGACCGCCCGCGAGCGCGATATTCTGAGACTGGTGGAAGAGGGCAAGTCCAACAAGGAGATCGCCCGCCTTCTCAATCTGTCGCCGGGCACGGTGAGAAACTATCTCGCCGAAGCCACCCAGAAGCTGGGGGCGGCCAACCGGATCGAGGCGTTCCAGATCGCCCGCGAAAACGGTTGGCTCTGACCCGTCAGCCTGCGCCCTAGCCGCGGTCGACCACGGCCGCCAGCTCCCGCAACTGCGTGGAGCTGATCGCCACTTTTGACAGGGTCCATCCGCCGGTGGAGGAGATTTCCTCCAGCGCGCGGTCGGCGCGCTTGACCATGACGCTCTGGGAGTCCGTCCAGGCCGAGACCACCTCATCAGCCCATTGTGCATCGGCGGAACCCAGATCCTTGAGCAGATCGGCGCGCTCGGACTTGGCGTAGGCCATCATGCCCTCACAGATCGCCTGCTGGCTGCCATACAGGTCCTCGATCAGGCGGCGCATGGCCAGACGGTCCCAGTGCAGGGTCGAGGAGAGCTGATTGCCCGCCGCGCGCAAGCGGTCGAACAGGAAGCGCGCCCCCACGGCGTGATACAGACGCCCCACCGCCGCCAGCGGCCAGTCCACAGCCTTTGCGAGATCGATCACGTCAGACGACGAGGTCAGCGGGCGCAAACGCGCCACATCGCGAGCGATGTCCTCGGGCGCCCCGGCCTCCACATAGGCCTGGAAGCGATGCTCGACCGCCTCGCAATCAAACGGACTCGCAATCTCGGTGACCAGCGGCTTGAGCTCATCCACACCCGGCTGATAGGCCGCGATCACATCCGCGATCGGCAGGGCGTCCTGACCCAGGGTCCGGCGCGAAAGCCAGTAGCTCTGACGGCGCAGCAGGCGGATCACCTCGTCATGCAGCGCGATCTGGACCTCGGCCGGGGCCTTGTTGTCGAGCGCGTTGATCCGGTCGCTATACTCGTTGAAGCGGAAGATATTGCGTCCCGCTTCGAAGGCCCGCGCCACCGCGGCCACATCCGCGCTGGTGCTCTCGATGGCCCGGTTCACGAAGGTCGGACCGCCCAGATTGATCATGTCGTTGGCGAGACGCGTGGCGATGATCTCGCGCTTGAGGCGGTGACCGTCCATCGCGTCGGAGAATTTCTCCAGCTTGTCCGGGAAATAGGTCACCAGCGATTGCTTGAAGTGGGCGTCGTCCGGCACGTCGGACTCCACGAGCGCATCAAACAGCGCGATCTTGGAATAGCTGATCAGCACCGCGATCTCGGGACGGGTCAGCCCGAGCCCCTGATCCTTGAGCTCCCGGATCTGATCGGGAGCCGGCAGGCCTTCGACCTTGCGGTCGAGACGGCCGTCCTGCTCCAGCCGCTCCATCAGGCGTTCATGGGCGTCGAGATCCTCGACCGCATGCTCCTTGGCGATGGTGATCGCCAGGGTCTGGTCGTAATTGTGCTCGAGCACATGGTGCGCCACCGTATCGGTCATGGATTCCAGCAGCGTGTTGCGGTCATCGAGCTTCATCGAGCCCTCGCGCACCATCGGGTTCAGCAGGATCTTGATGTTGACCTCGTGGTCAGAGCTGTCCACGCCCGCCGAGTTGTCGACAAAGTCCGCATTCACGCGGCCGCCCTTGCGGGCGTACTCGATGCGCGCCGCCTGGGTGACGCCCAGATTGGCGCCCTCGCCGATGACCTTTGCATTCAATTCGTTCGCATCGATGCGCAGGGCGTCATTGGCCTTGTCGCCGACCTGATAGTTCTGCTCGGTCGACGCCTTCACATAGGTGCCGATGCCGCCGAACCACAACAGCTCCACATCCGCCTTCAGAAGGGCCTTGATCAGGGTCGTGGCCGGAGCGGTCTGCGCCTTAAGTCCGGTCAGTTCGCGGATCTCGTCGCTGAGCTTGATGGACTTGGCGGCCCGCGGGAAAATCCCGCCGCCTTTTGAAATCAGGGACTTGTCATAGTCCTGCCAGCTTGAGCGCCCGAGTTCAAACAGCCGCTTGCGCTCCTCCCAGGTCTTCTCGAGATCAGTGGGGTTGGGATCGATGAAGATGTCGCGATGGTCGAACGCGGCGATCAGCCTGATCTGCTTGGAGAGCAGCATGCCGTTGCCGAACACGTCGCCGGACATGTCCCCGACGCCGATGACCGTGAAGGGCTCGTTCTGGATGTCCTTGCCCATTTCGCGGAAATGGCGCTGGACGCTGACCCAGCCGCCGCGTGCGGTGATGCCCATCTTCTTGTGGTCGTACCCGGCCGAACCGCCCGAGGCGAAGGCGTCGCCCAGCCAGAAATCATACTCGGTCTGGGCCACGGAGTTGGCGAGGTCTGAGAAGGTGGCCGTGCCCTTGTCCGCGGCGACGACGAGATAGGGGTCCTCATCATCCCAGCACACAACATTGTCGGGACGCTTCACGCCGTCATCAACGAGATTGTCGGTGATATCCAGAAGGCCGCGCAGGAAGGTCTTGTAGGCTTCCTGACCCTCGGCCAGCCAGGCGTCGCGATCGCTGCGATCGGGCAATTGCTTGGGATAGAACCCGCCCTTGGAGCCCACCGGCACGATGACGGCGTTCTTGACCTGCTGGGCCTTCACCAGACCCAGAACCTCGGTGCGGAAATCCTCCCGACGGTCCGACCAGCGCAGGCCGCCGCGGGCGACCGGGCCGAAGCGGATATGCACGCCCTCGACGCGCGGGCTCCACACGAAGATCTCGCGATAGGGCTTGGGATCAGGCAGCTCGCGCACGTCGCGGCTGGCGATCTTCATGGAGATCCACGGCTTGGCGCGGCCCTCCTCATCGGTCTGGAAGAAGTTGGTGCGCAGCACCGCCTCGATCAGACGCAGCATGCGGCGCAGGGCGCGGTCATGATCGAGACTCTCGACGCGTTCCAGCAGGATGCGGATCGCCTTGGACACATCCTTGGCGTGGCTCTCGCGGCTTTCCTCGCCAAAATCGAGCTCGGGATTGAACTTGGTGTTCACCAGCTCCAGAAGGCCGCGCGCGATTTCCGGGTTGGCCGCCAGGGCCTCTTCCTGAATGGCCTGGGAGGGATCCAGACCGGTCTGCTGGCGATAGCGGGCGACGGTGCGCAGGAAGGCCGCTTCGCGCCAGCTGACCCCGATGGCCAGCACCAGCTTGTTGAAGCCGTCATCCTCGGTCTGCCCGTTCAGAACCGCCAGAAGGGCGCTCTCGAAGGCTTCCGCTTCACTGTCGATCTTGCTGGCGCTTTCGCCATTCAGGGAGGCCTCGAACTCGTGCACCCAGACGGTTTCCGCACCGTTCTCGCCATGACGCTGGACCGGATAGCCGGCCTCGGCCAGCACGTGCAGACCCAGATTTTCCAGCACCGGCATCACGCCCGACAGCGCCACCGGTTCGCCGCAGCGATACAGCTTGACCCGCAGACGGTCCTCGCCGTCCTTTTCCACGCGATAGGCGCGCGCGCTGGTGTCTTCGGACGCCTTGACCCGCTCCATGCGGCCAATATCCGCCAGCGCGTCCTCGGGAGTGAACCGTTCGCGATAGCCAGCGGAATAGCCGTCCAGATAGCGCGTCACCGCCCGGCGCAGCTCGGCGTCGCCGGAATTGCGCGCCGCGTTGTGAAGCTCGTCCTCCCAGGTCCGCGCGAGCGCCGCGATCTCGCGATCCAGCTCGGACGGATCGGGCTCGGGATGGTTGAACGGATCGAGCCCGACAATGAAATGGACCCGCGCCAGTGGCGCATCGCCGAACTGGGGATAGAAGGCCGACAGGCGGCCATTGAAGGCTTCGCGGATCTTCTCCCCCGCCAGTTCGCGCACCTTGGAGTTATAGCGGTCACGCGGCACGAACAGGAGGCAGGAGACAAAGCGGTCAAACTGGTCGCGACGCATGAACAGCTTGGTGCGCGGCCGGTCATGCAGGTGCAGGATGCCCAGCGAGATATCCAGCAGGTCCTGTTCCTCGGTCTGGAACAGTTCGTCGCGCGGATAGTTCTCGACGATGTTCTGCAGCTTCTTGGCCGAGTGCGAGCCCGGCGCCTTGGCCGCCTTGTCGAGCACGCGGCGCACCTTGCGGCGGATCAGCGGCACTTCGCGCGCCATCTGGTCATAGGCCTCGGCGGTGAACAGGCCCACAAAGCGGGTCTCGCCGACCACATTGCCGTCCGCGTCATAGCGTTTGACGCCGATATAATCCATGTAAACCCGGCGATGGACGCGGCTCTTCATGTTCGCCTTGGCGACGATCACCGGCGAGGGCGCGCGCATATAGGCTTCGATGGCCGGGGTCAGCATCATCGGCTCGGCGCTCTTGCGCAGCACCTTGCGTTCGGGATCGCGCAGCACGCCGCGCCCGCTTTCGGACTTCACTTCGGGCTTGTGATCGCCTCCAGCGCCCTTCTCGAAGTCGAACTGATAGGTGCGGCTGCCCAGGAAGGCGAAATGGTTGTCGCGAAGCCAGCGCAGGAAGGCGACGGCCTCTTCCTGTTCTTCCTTGGAGGCGGAAGTGTTGGCGTTGGTCAGATGGTCGATCGCATCGTCCATCTCCGCGCGCATGTCGTTCCAGTCCTCGACCGCGTCGCGCACATCATCGAGCGTGGCGCGCACGCCCGCGACGAGCCGCTCGCGCAGATCCTCGCTCAGAAGGTCGAGATGGACCTGGATCATGGACTCGTTCAGGCACCGCCCGCCCGACGCGACCCGCTGCCCCTCATCATCACGGCGCACCTGGACCACCGGGTGGAACATGGCGAGCACGTCCAGCCCCTGGCTGGCGATCTCGCCCATGACGGAATCCACAAGGAAGGGCCGGTCCTGACCGATCACCTCGAGGATGTCGCGCTCGAGATTGCGGCCATCCGCGCCATGCGCCGTCCGCACCCGCACCAGAAGCTTGTCCGATCCCCGCTCGACGCCATAGCGCCAGAATTCCTCGGCCAGGGAGATCGCATCCTGTTCGGAAATCCCGGCGAGATCGTCCGCCAGCGCATCGCCCCAGAGCTGCTCCAGGAAGCTGGCGGCATCGGGCCCGCTATCGCCAAACGCCGCAGCAAAACGGCTTTGCGCGGCCTTCAGAAAGGCCTCTCTGTCATATGCGTGTCGGACGCTGACCACGGCGTTCATATCAAGGGGCTCCTGAACGGAAAAATGGTGGACGGTGGACGGTGTTCATCGAATAACCATGAACATATGACCCGCAGCCTACTCCCGCTCGCGCTGGGTTCAAGCGGTACTGAGCGGCTAGACCTGCAATCATGGCTGTGCTTGGTTCTGCACTAACAAAACAACAGATTTCCACATCGGAGACGACCATGCCTCACGCTCTCATCACGGGCGCCAATCGCGGGCTCGGCCTTGAGCATGTCAGCCAACTTCTTAAGCGCGAATGGACGATCAGCGCCGCCGTGCGTGATCCCGAGGGCGCGGATGCGCTCAAGGCGCTGGACCCGGGCGATGGACGCCTGACGATCCTGCCCTATGACGCCTCCGATCTGAACGCCGCCCAGGCGCTGAAGGACAAGGTCACCGGTCCGCTCGACATTCTGTTCGCCAATGCCGGCGTGATGGGCCCGAAAGAGCAAGCCTTCGGCGAGGCCGCCAATGACGGCTTCCTGGACACCTTCCGCATCAATACGCTCGCGCCGCTGGCGCTGGCGGAGGCTTTCGCCGATCAGGTCGCCCAGAGCCAGCTCAAGGTGATCGCGCTGCAATCGAGCCGCATGGGCTCCATCGCCGACAATGACAGCGGCGGGCGATACGCCTATCGCGCCTCGAAGGCGGCGCTGAACGCCGTGGGCAAGTCGCTGAGCATCGATCTCAAGGACAAGGGCGTCGTCGTGCTGATCCTGCATCCAGGCTGGGTGCGCACCGATATGGGCGGCCCGAACGGGCTGATGACGCCCAGCGAATCCGTCAGCGCACAGCTGGATCTGATCGCGCGCGCCAACCCTGCGATGAGCGGGCGCTTCTTCCATATCAGCGGTGAAGACCTGCCCTGGTAGACGCCGGCCATTACCGGACAGCAAAAAACCCCGCAGCCTTGCTGCGGGGTTTTTCGTTTCAAGCGGCGCCGCCGGACGGGGACAGGCTTGTCCGGCGGCGCCTGCAGGCCTCATCGGGCAGGCTGGGGGGACGCACTCTGAGGCCTGTTCTGTTCACTGACGCGCTTCACCGAATCGCGTTCAATCAGCCTGTGATGTAGAGCCCCTCGCCTGAAGCGCAAGCGGCTATGAGGGCGAGAGTCAGAAAAATACCAGTTGCGATCACCAGTGAGATGGCGCGGGTCATGGCTGAACCTTCTTTCTTGTCTTGATCTCCGGCTTGCCGCCGGTTGGCGAAGGGCGGAGCCGGTCAGGCCCGTCAAGCCAGGGCTTTCAGGGTCTTCCGGCTGGGGAGAGGTCCGGTGAGGGGATCCGGCTCCGCCTTCGCAGGACGGGATATGGGGCGGGCGCGACCGTTTCGCCAGACACGCCGTCTCACAGCTGCGTGAAAGATGTATTTCCTGTCCGGCAACATTCCGGGGCAGGATCGCAAGCTCGGGAGCCGACAGTCTGGCGGGGGAAGAAGCGGGATGATGATTTTGCGAACGGCCGTGCGGGTCCACAAATGGCTGGCCCTGATCATCGGCGTGCAGGTTCTGCTATGGATTCTGGGCGGGCTTGTGATGAGCGCCCTGCCGATCGAGCGCGTGCGCGGCGAGCACAAGATCGCCGACCACCCTCCGGTCCTGATGACGCCGGAAGCCCTGATCCCGCTCTCAGACGCCGCGCGATCAGCCGGTTTCCAGACACTCGACAGCGCGGTTCTGACCTCGATCACCGACGAGCCGGTCTGGCGACTTGAAAGCCGGGGGCGCACGAGAGTCATCTCGGCCCGCAGCGGAGAGCCCCTGTCTTTCCTGGACGAGTCCCTCGTGCGCCGGATCGCCGACTATGACTTTGCGCCCGAGGCCGAAATTGACAGCATCCGCCTGCTCGCCGATCCCCCCTCCGAATACGGCCCGGGCGGGCCTGTCTGGCAAATCGTTTTCGCGGATGCCGAGGGGACCCGGTTGTATGTGGATCCCGAGAGCGGACTTGTGCGCGCGCGCCGGTCGGACACCTGGCGCCTGTTCGACTTCTTCTGGCGTCTGCATGTGATGGATTACGATGACGGCGAGGATTTCAATCATCCCCTGCTGGTCATCGCCGCCAGTCTGGGCCTCGCCGTGGCGCTCGCAGGCCTTGTCATCCTGATCTTCAGGATGCGGCGCAGCCTTGCTGTCTGGCGCGCGGCGCGCAAGCGATAACTGGAACAGGGATGGGAGCGGGGCGGAGCCTGTCACAGGCGGTCCAGAGGGATTGGTGGCCGAGAACCTTCGGGGGAAAGGCTGACGGTTGATCCGCCCCGCGCAGTCCATCCTGTGAGCGCAGCGTCCGGGGGACGCATTCCTCAAACAACATCACCGGCCCGAAGGCCGGCGACTGGGAACTTGCCCGGACACAAGGCCCGGCTGCAGCGCAAGTCGTTTGTCGTCTGAAGAAATGGAGCGGGCGATGAGATTCGAACTCACGACCCTCACCTTGGCAAGGTGATGCTCTACCCCTGAGCTACACTCGCAAATGGGTGGCAAATTTAATTAAATATTCGTTTTTGCAAAGCCCAGAAACTCTTTTATTTCTTTCCGATATGTTTTTTAATTTCATTAAGTTTCAATAGTGCCTGAACAGGAGTAAGTGTGTCGATATCAATATCCAAAAGTTCATCTCTTATTTGCATTAATACTGGGTCATCTAGTTGAAAAAAACTCAGTTGAAAATCATCTTTTTTACTGATATGTTTTGATTTTTCTTTCAATTCATTTGCTGAAAGAGAACTCTCTAATTGTTGCATAATAGTGTTGGCTCTTTTTACAATACTACTTGGCATGCCCGCCATTTGTGCTACATGAATTCCAAAACTATGAGCACTCCCTCCTTTCTTTAGTTTGCGTAAGAAAATGATTTTTCCATCTATTTCTTTTACCGAAACATTGTAGTTTTTNNCGACCCTCACCTTGGCAAGGTGATGCTCTACCCCTGAGCTACGCCCGCTCACTACCTGCGTACAGGGTCCGGCTTGCGCCGAGGCCGGGTATATCGCTCATCGCCGTTCGTTTTGCAAGCCTGTCATCTGCAGCTTTTGCAGTCGTGCTGCACCTTGCCTGACTTCCCCTGTCCTGCTGATCTACACGCCATGACAAAGACCCCGCCCCTGCCCGCTCCGCCCGCCTCGCGCGAGGACCTGTTGCGCTTTCTCGATGGCCTCGGGATCGCGCATGAAACGTATGACCACCCGCCCATCTTCACCGTCGAGGAGGGCGAGTCCCTCAAGCTCGACATGCCCGGCGGACACACCAAGAACCTGTTCCTGAAGGACAAGAAGGGCGCGCTGATCCTGATTTCGGCGCTGCAGTCGACCCGGATCGCCCTCAACCAGCTCCATCATTCGCTGGGATGCGGCCGCCTCTCCTTCGGCAAGGCCGAGCTCCTGGAAGACAAGCTGGGCGTGACGCCGGGCTCGGTCACCGCCTTCGCCCTGCTCAATGATCACGATCATCAGGTCCGCTTCATTCTGGATGAAGCGCTGATGGCCCATGATATCGTCAACTTTCATCCGCTGAAAAACGACGCCACCACCGCCATCCGGTCCGCGGATCTGCTCAGATTTGTCGAAGCGCTCGGGCGCGCTCCGGAAATCGTGAAGCTGGACGGGTGAACGGGCGCGCTTGCATCACGGCGCGCAAACGGCCACCTAGTGGTCAAACGACATTTCGCCCCAAACGGGAGGCTTTCATGGAAATTATCGGTGCAAACGGCGCGGATGCGCCCGGCGGTGATGATCTGGTGCGCGACGGCACCGACCAGTCCTTTATGGCCGACGTCATCGAGCCCTCACGCGAGGTCCCGGTGCTGGTGGACTTCTGGGCGCCCTGGTGCGGCCCGTGCCGCCAGCTGGGCCCGACCATCGAACGCGCCGTCGCCAAGGCAGGCGGCAAGGTGAAACTCGTCAAGGTCAATATCGACGAGAACCCCGGCGTCGCGGGCCAATTGCGCATCCAGTCCATCCCGGCCGTGATCGCCTTCAAGGATGGCCAGCCGGTGGACGGCTTCATGGGCGCCCTGCCCGAGAGCCAGGTCAATGACTTCATCAACCGCATGACTGGCGAAGTCTCCGAGGAGGAAGTCTCCGCGCTTGTGGAGCGGGCCCAGCAGGCGCTGGATAACGGCGATTTCGGCGGCGCCGCCCAGGATTTCGCCACGGCGCTGCAAATGGACAAGGACAATGCCGACGCCATCGCCGGCATGGCGCGGGTCTATCTGGCCAGCGGCGATCCGGTTCAGGCCAAGGCGCTTCTGGACAATGTGCCTGACACGCTGCGCTCCGCCCCCGCCATCGCCGCCGTCCGCGCCTCCATGGAGCTGGCGGGCGAGGCCGAGGACGCCCCCGAGCTCGATGCCGCCGAAGCGGCCGTGAAATCAAATCCCGGGGCCCAGACCTGGTACGAGTTGGGCCGCGCACGGCTGGGTACGGGGGATATGGGCGGCGCTGCGGAGGCGCTGCTGGAATCCATCGCCATTGACCGCGAGCACAATGACGCCGCCGCGCGTCAGTTGCTGCTGCGCGTGTTTGAATCCGCGGGCGCGGGATCCGACCTGGCCAAGAACGGCCGTCGCCGCCTGTCCTCGATCCTGTTTTCCTGAATCTGAGTGGGCCGCAGCACTCGCCTGCGGCCCTGATCGGGCTATCTCACGTCCAAGGAGCGACCCAAGAGCCCAGTCATGTCCGAGAGCCTCATCCTCCCCAGCGCCATCAAGCTGTTTCCGATCCGCGGCTGCATCCTGCCCCCGGGCGAGCACCTGCCTCTGAACGTGTTTGAGCCGCGCTATCTGAACATGGTGGATGACGCGCTGGCTTCTGACGGGATCATCGGGGTGATCCAGCCCGCGACCGGCGGAACGCCCGAGAAACCGGCGCTCCAGCCTGTGGGCGGGGCGGGCCGGATCGTCAGCCACCAGGAAACGGCGGACGGGCGCTATCTGATGGTGCTGGAAGGGCTGACCCGGTTCGCCGTCGAGGCCGAGCTTGAGCAGCAGACCCCCTATCGCGTGGCGCAAGCGGACTACCGTCCGTTCACCCAGGACCTCGTCGAGGTGCACATGCCGCCCGCCATTGATGTTCAGGGGCTGATCGAGCGGTTGCGCGCCTATTTCGACCTGGTGGGGATCGAAACCGACTGGCCCGCCCTTGAAAAGGCGCCCCTGTCGCTGGTCATCAACAAGACCGCCATGGCCGCTCCCTTTGACGCCGAGTCCAAGCAGAGACTGCTCGAAGCGAGCTCGATCCCGCATCGGGCGGAGATCCTGGACCGGTTGATGCAAAACAGCCTCGACGAGGCCGCAAGCGGCTCGCGAGGCTGGACGCCCTGAAAGCGTCGGCGTAAGAGTTTTCCCCATGAGTGACGTGAAAACCGAACAATCCGCTCTCGATCCCAAGCTTCTTGAGATCCTGGTCTGCCCGGTCAGCCGCGGCCCGCTCGAATATGATCGCGCGGCGAATGAGCTGATCTCCAAGGAGGCCCGACTCGCCTATCCGATCCGGGAAGGCGTGCCGATCATGCTGCCTGAAGAAGCCCGCAATCTGGACGACTGATCCATGAGCGACCGCCCCTGGCCGACCCGTTTGAGCTTCAAACGCTCTGACAGCGTGCTGGACATCAGTTTTGAAGGCGGCGACCGCTACGCGATACCGTTCGAATTGTTGCGTGTGGAAAGTCCGTCCGCAGAAGTGCAGGGCCATGCCCCGGACCAGAAAAAGCTGGTGAGCGGGAAGTCAGGCGTGCAGATCACTGCGGCGGATCCCGTGGGGCGCTACGCCGTGCGCCTGAGCTTTGACGACGGCCATGACAGCGGCATCTATTCCTGGGACTATCTGCACGAGCTGGGCGAGAACGCCGACGCCCTGATGCAGGCCTATCGCGATCGACTGAAAGCCTCCGGCCTGCCGCACTAGGCGGCCGTGTCGCTCTGCGGCGGGCTCTGGGTTTCCGGCGGGGCCAGCTGGGCGAACAATTGTTGCACGGCCAGCATCTTGGCTTCACCGCCAGGGGACGCCGCGGCTACGCGCGCTTCATCACTTTCCATCATCCGCACCGCGCGCAGCTGCGCATCGGTCCGGCAGCGCCCTTCCGGAAGAACGCCTGTCGTCGACAGCTTCAAGAGGGCGGCGGCGCGGTCCAGAACCGGGGCCTGGGAGCCCGCCACCCGGTCCATCACCTTGGTGGCGTCCAGAATGGCGAGACCGAGGCTGTCAAAGGCGTCGACCAGCTCTTGCTTGTCCGTCTTGGGAAAGCCGCCCTTCTTGGCGCGCGCCTGCAGGCTGGTCACGCGCGACAATCGCTCAAGCGGCTGTCCGCTGCCGCGCACGAAATAGCTCACCGTCGTGTTGGCGGTGACCTTGGCGCGGATATAGCTCGCGAGCTTCTTCTTGTTCTCCTCACCCACCAGATGGTCTTCCATCGCGAACAGGCGCTCGATCTGGTCCACCGGCGTATGAGCGCCCGACAGCGCCTCCTCAATGGCGTCCGGCTGCAGCAGGCGTGCGGAGCGGTGGGTGAAGGCGTCCACCAGCGCCTCGGGGTTGAGGTTCTCGCCCGCCGACACGATCAGACGCTGGGCGAGCTTCCGCGCCAGCTCGATCTCGGCCATCACCGAGCGCGGCCGGAAGCGCTTGGGCGCGCGGAGTTTCTCCAGGATCTGCTGGGCGAGCTCATTGTGGGCGGCCGGCAGGGAGGCCGCCTTGATCTGGCTGGCCAGCCGACGCGCGGTTTCCGGCGCCCGGCTGAGATCGGGGCTGTCCGGGGCGCCCTCATAGATGCCGGTCAGGCGCAGCACCTCGTCGCCCAGATCCACAGTGTCGCCCAGCACCCGGCGAAGCGCGGAATCAAAGGACAAGATCTCAGCGATGAAGGCGTCGGTCTGCTTGGCCGCGAGCGCCCGGGCCTCTTCGCTCTGCGGCAGGTCGTCATGCATGTCGAGCAGGCGACGAACCTTCTCGCCCATGTCATAGGCTTGCGACAGCTCGTCCGCGATCAGGCGACGCATCTGCTTTTCCGAGGTGGTCTTGCTGGCCAGCAGCGTCGCGCTTTCTGAAAAGGACTTGCCCTTGGGCGGCTTGCCCGCCGCCTTGGCTTCCTTGCGCGACTGCTCGATCCCGCGCTGCACGAGCTCGGTGATCAGGCGCACATAGGCGTGCACGCTGGCGTCCGAATTCTGGGCGCGGGCGATGGCGACCTTCTGGATGGCGTGCTGCAGATCGGTGTCCGACCCGTCCAGCTCCTCGATCAGATCCGGCCGATGCAGAAGCTCCATGGGACAGACCTGGGAGCGCTCCAGCCAGCCCGAAAGCGCCCGGCGCACCGTGTCGCGCGCCGCCGGACCGGACAGGTCATCAGGGGTCAGGCACGGGATGGTCGCTTCGGCGGGCTTTTCGTCGCCGGAGAATTTCTCGGGACCGATCTCGAAGATGGCGCCGCCGCGAAAGCCGCTCGACTCCGCGTCCCAGACCTCGCGCACCACGCGGATGGAGCCGCTGGAATGGTTGGCGTGCAGCTTGTTGGCCAGCGCCAGGGCGGCGTTGCGATCCTTCAACGCCTCCACCAACGTCCAGGAGGCCTTGACGTTTTTCTTCAGAAAGACCTCGTAATGGACGTCTTCGTGCGCCATTTCCGCCTCATTCCCCAGCAGGTTTCATAAAGTAATGCACTACCCGCCTTAACCCGAGGTAACCATGTCTTTGCTTGATCTTGGACACCAATTAGTGTGAAGCGCTAGAGACATCGGTTCCGCCGAGAGAATGACAGGATACGAACGATGGCGACCATCGCCCTTGTGGATGACGACGAGAACATTCTGACCTCTGTTTCCATGTTCCTGGAAAACGAGGGGTACAATGTGCGCACCTTCACCGACGGGTCCGCCGCCCTGCCGCACCTGACCGAGACGCCGCCGGATCTGGCGATCTTCGACATCAAGATGCCGCGCATGGACGGGCTTGAGCTGCTGCGCCGCGTGCGTCAGTCCTCCAACCTGCCGGTGATCTTCCTGACCTCCAAGGATGGCGAGTTCGACGAAGCCCTGGGTCTCGATCTCGGCGCGGACGATTACATCGCCAAGCCCTTCTCCCACCAGCTGCTGGCGCGCCGCATCAAGGCGGTGCTGCGCCGCGCCCAGGCCGATCCGGCCGGCGCGGAGGGCGGCGAGGGCAATGAGCACAAGGTGATCGAGCGCGGCTCGCTGGTGCTCGATCCCAACCGTCACGCCTGCACCTGGCAGGGCAAGCCGGTGCGCCTGACCGTCACCGAATTCCTGATCCTGCATGCGCTGGCGAACCGTCCGGGCTTTGTCAAAAGCCGCGACAGCCTGATGGACGCGGCCTATGACGATCAGGTCTATGTGGATGACCGCACGATCGACAGCCACATCAAGCGCATCCGCAAGAAATTCCGCGACGTGGACGACACGTTCGACAGCATCGAGACCCTGTATGGCGTCGGCTACCGATATAAGGAGGCTTAAGGTCGCACGACGCGCCATCGTGCGCCTGTCCGCCCAGCTCAAGCCTCTTCTGTTCACGCGTCTCGGCGCCACCATCATCCTGACCAATCTGGTGGCGCTGAGCGTTCTGATCGGCGGCATGTTCGCGATCACCGAGAACCGGCGCGGCCTGGTGGACGCCAAGGTGGACTCCCTGTCCGCCCAGGCCGAGATCATCGCCAACATCATCACCGAGACCGCCGTCTATGGCGACGCCCCCGGCCCGCAAATGGATCGCGATGCGGCGCGCGAGGTCCTGCGCCGTCTGTCCGGGCTTTACGTGCCGGACGAAACGCGTGCTCTGCTTCATGCGCCCGGCCCCATCCGCATCGCCGACTCCGACCTCATTGCGGGCGAGGTCGACCAGCTGCCCCTGCCGCCCATTACAGACGATCCCCAGACGCCGATCTCGCGGGCCCGCGGTTTCGGCCATTCGGTCATGGAGCATGTGGGCGAGATCTTCCTGTCGGCCGAGGAGCGGGCGGCGCTCGACCGCAGCCTGTCTGACGAGGTGCGCGCCGCTTTCCAGACCGGCGAGGCGCAGACCGGGGTTCGGCGCGACCCTGATGGCGGACGCGTCGTGTCGGTGACCATCCCCATCCAGCTGATCCAGGCGGTGGTGGGCACGATCACCTATGAATCCTATGACCTTGACGCCCTGATCGCGCAGGAGCGCGCCGCCATCCTGCCCTATGTGATCGTCGCCGCGCTCGTCACCTTCTTCATGGCGGTGGTGCTGACCGTGCAGATCGCCTGGCCGGTGCGGCGACTGGCGGAAGCGGCGCGGGAAGTGCGTCTGGCGGGGGGCCGCCGCGTGCCCTTGCCCGACATGAAGGGCCGCAAGGACGAGATCGGCGATATGGGGCGCGCCTTCACCCAGATGACGAATGCGCTCTATGATCGCCTTGACGCCATCGAGGCCTTCGCCGCCGATGTGGCGCACGAGATCAAGAACCCGCTGACCTCCATCCGCTCGGCGTCGGAAATCCTGCCGCTGGCCAAGGATGACGACAAGCGCGCGCGCCTGATCGAAGTGATCCAGCACGATGTGAAGCGGCTCGACCGGCTGATCACGGACATCTCCAACGCCTCGCGCCTGGACGCGGAGCTGGCCCGCGAGGATCTCGAGACCATCGATCTCGTTGTCTTGCTGACCGACATCGCCAGCTTGCAGAATGATCCCGACGCGCCCGCCCCCCGGGTCATCGTCACGGCCGAGTCCGAGCGGCACATCGTGCGCGGACACGAGAACCCGTTAAGCCGGGTCTTCATCAATCTCATCGAGAACGCCGTCACCTTCTCCCCGGCAGAGGGCGGGGTGCGCGTGCGGATCGAGCGCGGCGCCGGGCAGAGCCAGGAAGTCCGCATCGAAGATGACGGTCCGGGCATTCCCGAAGACAATCTCGAAGCCATTTTCGACCGCTTCTACACCCAGCGCCCCAAGGGGGCGGCCTTTGGCGGACATTCCGGGCTCGGCCTGGCGATCGCGCGGCAGATCGTGACGGCCCATGGCGGCCAGATACGCGCCTCAAACCGCACCGATGATCAGGGCCAGGTGCTGGGCGCCTGTTTCACCGTCACCCTGCCCGCCTCGTCGCGCTAGCGGATGTGTGGCGCGAAAACGGCGCCTGTCATCAGCATGCAGCGGACTGTTGCACACCCGACGCACAGGGCTTTCGCCGGACGCAAAACCGGGTTTACATGGACATCAAGTTACTCCGTCTGAGGATCTGATCCGCACCATGATCGGCATTGTCGTCGTCACCCATGGCCGTCTCGCTGACGAACTCGTCGCCGCCACAGAGCATGTGGTTGGCCCGCTGGAAGCCTGTAGCGCCATCTCCATCGGCCCGGACGATGATATGGAGCGGCGGCGCGACGATATTCGCGAGGCGGTGGAGAAAGCCGACCAGGGCGATGGCGTCATCATCCTGACCGACATGTTCGGCGGCACGCCGTCGAACCTGTCCATTTCGCTCCTGGAAAAGGGGCGCGTGGAAGTCATCGCCGGCGCCAATCTGCCCATGCTGATCAAGCTGGCCGAAGCGCGCTCGCGGCTCGACATGAACGCCCTGGCCGAAAGCGCCAGCGAGGCGGGCAAGCGCTATATCGCCGTCGCCTCCCAGATCCTGGACGGCGCCGCGTGAGCCAGCAACGCACGGTCACCATCTGCAATCAGCGCGGTCTGCACGCCCGCGCATCTGCGAAATTCGTCGCCGAGGCCGCCCGCTTTGACTCCCAGGTCAGCGTGGCGCGTGACGCCGAGGAAGTCAGCGCGGATTCCATCATGGAATTGCTGATGCTGGCGGCCGGACCCGGCGTCGCCATCACCATCAGGGCCGAGGGCGCGGACGCAGAAGAGGCCGTGGACGCCCTCAGCGCGCTGGTGGAATGCGGCTTCAACGAGAACGACTGAGCCTGTCAGCCCAACGCCCCACATGAAAACGCCGCCGGTCATCCCGGCGGCGTTCGTGTCTCAGGTCGGGGCGTGCCCTCAGGCGTCCTCATCCTCGGCGTTGCGCGCCGGCGCCGGGGGCGCCGGAGGCGCAGGCGGCACGGGCGGATTGGAGAAGAGCGACAGCACGCGGTTGGTCAGCGGCGCGCTCGGGCGCAGCTCCCGCGTCTCACGCGTCACCGGTCCCGTGCTCGGCTTTACGGCTTCGTCCACGTCCGACACCGCCTCGCTCTCGGCTTCGGCAGCCGGCATGGGCGGCGGAGAAGGCAGTACGATGGCGCGCGCGGCATAGCGCGGATCATTCTTCAGACGCTCGGCTTCTTCGGCATCCAGCCCTGCGAGCTCGAGATCCGCCTCTTCGGGCGCGTCGTCAGAGGGCGCTTCAGCGCTCAGCGCCGGCTCGAGCTCTTCGCCCGCCTCCGCCGTCAGCGCGTCAGGCTCCGCCCGGGTCTCGACTTCGTCCTCGGACTCAAAGGCGACGGCTTCGCCAGCAAGCGGTTCGTGTTCAGCCTCTTCCGCCGCGGCGTCGGCCGCAGCCGCGTCCGCATCCTCGGAGACATCATCGCCTTCAGAAGACGCGTCCAGAGCCGTATCCTCGTCACGCCCCTCGGGCGAGGACAGGGCCGGCTCAGGCGTCTCTTCGCTCAGGACCGCATCTTCAGAGGCGGATTCATCCGCTTCATCCGCTTCAGGCTCAGCCTCGACGCGCGTTTCTGCAGCGTCCGTCGCCTCGGTCTCGCTTTCATCGAGATCGACCGCAACGTCCTGTTCCGCATCAACCACAGGGGCTTCGAACTCCGCCTCGACCGCTTCAGCCTCCTGAGCCTCTACGTCACCGCGTTCAGAGTCCGCCGTTTCGGGATCGACAGCCTGCGTCTCGGACTCGGCGATGACCGGTTCGGCGTCCGCCTCATCCGCTGTTTCGCTCAGCGCAGCGCTGACCGGTACGGCGATGGCGATCGGCGCATCCTCATCAGAGGCCGCCGCGTCGTCCGGCTCCTCAATGCCCGCGTCGTTATCGACAATTTCGTCAGGGTCTTCAGCCCGCGCAATGGTCTCTTCCGGAGGATGACGCTCGAGATGGTCGGCCAGAAGCGCGATCCGGCGCTCGAGACGGGCGGAATCGCGCACCCGGTTGATCAGGCCTCCGATCACGAAGATCAGCGCCGCGAGCCCGTAAGCGCCAACGGCATAGCCCGCAGCCTCGGCCTCGCCGCCCAGGCCCAGGGCCGCAGCGCCCACGAGCCCTGCAAAGAGCGGCGCCCAGAGCAGGCGCCAGGAGCGCGTGGCGAACACGGTCAGCGCGGCCAGTCCGCTCAGACCGTAAAAGACAATGGCGTCTGCATGCTCGGCCGCCAGCGGCCCGGCCTGGGCGATCAGGCCGCTGACCGGGGCGACGCTCTCAGAGAAGCTCCAGCTCGCCAGATCCGGCAGGGCGGTCAGCGCCAGAGCGAACAGATCAAACTGGGGCAAAGCCCCGAACAGGCCCGGATCGACCTCCACCAGGAAGGCGCGCAAGGCCGGCCAGACCATGACGATGGAGACCAGCGCAAACAGGAGAACCGTGAGGAACCAGTTCACATTCCGCGCAACCCCGGCCCGCGACAGCAGCGCGCTGGCTCCCGGATGGGTGCGCGACCAGCCTTTCTGGGTGTGATTGACCAGCGCCACGGGACGCGAACGCTGGGAGGGGCCGGTCTGCATGCGCAGCACGGACGCCTGATCCCCGGCCTCCAGAGCGAAATTGCGGTCCATGACGCGCACGGTGTGCTTGGCGCCGTCATAATCGGTCAGGCTGCGCTCATCGGCGCGTGCGCGGGGATCCGATCCGCTCACCTCGCCGGAGGCGGCGTAGAAATCCAGCGTCTTGCGGCCGAAATTCTGGCTCGCATAGGCGGTCGGCAAATTCGCCATTTCAACAGTCCCCTCAGTCCGTTGCACAGGCGCGCCGCCCCTCGGCGACGCCTGCGGCCATGCCGCAAAGACCCATAACACAGGGCCCGAGCAAAAACCTTACCATAAAGTTTATACAGATTTAGGACCAATTTAAGAAATAGAGCGAATTTCCTGTCCCATAATGATGTGCACGCCAGACGGTTTGCCCGTTTTGGGACGCGTGTTAAGAGATGCGCCGTCTCATATGGAACCGGCAGGGGACCCCCTGCCCGCAGTCAGAAAACAAGGCGCTCATTCATGACCCTGCTCAATGCCGCCAACACCGGCGACGATCGCTATGTCAAAGACCTCTCGCTGGCTCGCTGGGGCCGGCTGGAGATCGAGATGGCCGAGATTGAAATGCCCGGCCTGATGGCCCTGCGTGAAGAGTACAAGGGCAAGAAGCCCCTCGCAGGCGCGCGCATCGCCGGCTCGCTGCACATGACGATCCAGACCGCCGTGCTGATCGAAACGCTGGTCGAGCTGGGCGCGGATGTGCGCTGGGCGTCGTGCAACATCTTCTCCACCCAGGA
>NZ_DJIQ01000064.1:0-76731 GCF_002433705.1 Oceanicaulis sp. UBA6590 | reverse complement strand
ACCCAGGACCACGCCGCCGCCGCGATCGCGGACAAGGGCATTCCGGTCTTCGCCTACAAGGGCGAGACGCTGGAAGAGTACTGGGAGTTCGCCGACGCCATCTTCCATTGGCCGAACGGCGAAACCGCCAACATGATCCTGGATGATGGCGGCGACGCGACCATGTATCTGCAGCTGGGCGAGAAGGCCGAAGCGGACCCCAACTTCCTCGGCGAGCCGAAGTCCGAGGAAGAAGGCTATCTCTTCCAGACCATCAAGAAGCGCATCGAGGCCTCTCCGGGCTGGTTCGCCAAGGCCAAGGCCGCCATCAAGGGCGTGTCCGAGGAAACCACCACCGGCGTGATGCGTCTGTATCAGCTGGCCAAGAAGGGCGAGCTGGCCTTCCCGGCGATCAACGTCAACGACTCCGTGACCAAGTCCAAGTTCGACAACCGCTATGGCTGCCGTGAAAGCCTGGTGGACGCCATCCGTCGCGGCACCGACGTGATGATGGCCGGCAAGACCGCCGTCGTCTGCGGCTATGGCGATGTGGGCAAGGGCTCGGCGGAATCCCTGCGCAGCGCCGGTTGCCGCGTGTCAGTCACCGAGATCGACCCGATCTGCGCCCTTCAGGCGGCCATGGACGGCTATGAGGTCGTCAAGCTGGAAGACGCGATCAAGAACACCGACATCGTCGTCACCGCCACCGGCAACAAGGACGTCGTCACCGTCGACCACATGCGCACCATGAAGAACATGGCGATCGTGTGTAACATCGGCCACTTCGACAACGAGATTCAGGTCGAGGCGCTGAAGAACTTCCAGTGGACCAACGTCAAGCCGCAGGTCGACATGGTGGAGTTCCCAGAAGGCCACAAGATCATCCTGCTGTCTGAAGGCCGCCTGGTGAATCTGGGCAACGCCAACGGCCACCCCAGCTTCGTGATGTCTGCGTCCTTCACCAACCAGGTGCTGGCCCAGATCGAGCTGTGGACCCGCGGCGATCAGTACGACAACCAGGTCTACATCCTGCCCAAGCATCTCGACGAGAAAGTCGCCGCCCTGCACCTTGAAAAGCTGGGCGCGCAACTGAGCGAGCTGTCGCCGGAGCAAGCCGACTATATCGGCGTCGAGCAGAAAGGCCCGTTCAAGGCCGAGCACTATCGCTACTAATCCTCGGCGATCGCCAAACCAGAAACCCCGCCGGAGCGATCCGGCGGGGTTTTTCATATCCGCTTCTTGCCCTTCCCGCGCTCCCGGCACACTGTGCGCGCCATGCGCCTGATCCTGATCCCGACCTGTCTCGCCCTGTCGCTCTCGCTCGCAGCTTGCGGCTCGAGCCCGGAGCTGAACCCGCTGGCCGATCCGCGGCTTCAGCCCTTCATCGCTACCTCCGACATGCCGGTCCCGCCCAATGTGGAGCGCGCCGCAAGCTCGGATCAGTGTGCGGGCGAGCCCTTGCGCGCGATCAACGCCAGCCTGCCCGACTATCCCGCGCGCGGCTGGTCGCGCGGCCTGCAGGGCTGGTCCATCGTCCAGTTTGACGTCACGCAAGCGGGCGAGGTGGCGAATGTATCCATCGCGCGCGGCGTGCCCGGCGGCAGCTTTGATCGCGAAGCCCGGCGCGCGGTCGAGGACTGGCGCTTTGCCCCGCTCAACCAGGGTGCAGGGCTGCAAGGCTGCGTCGTGCTGTTTGAATTCACCCAAGGCGAAGTGCGGATTCGGTGAATCTGATCATTCAATTTGAGTTGAAACTTAAGCCTTTATTGACCTTGTCCACAGCGCAGCGCGGTCAATTCACGGCCGGGATTCCTCTGCCCATCGCGTCTCAATTCACCTTCCGGTAAGATGTGATTCGCACGCGTGCGCGTTTTCAGCGGGATGGCGCACCAGGCAATTGGGGAAAAGGCGCGTCATGACCGCAGCCGAACCGGTACAACTGGCCACACTCATCGTCACGGGCGGCTCGGTCGCCTTCGCCCTCGCCTCGTCTGTCTGGGCCTATCGATTGACCGCGGGCGCCCGCAAGGCCCGCAAGCTCTGGCGCGACCGCCTTCTGGCTGCTGAAGACCGCGCCGAACGCAATACCAGCCTGTTCGCCGCCCATCCCGGCGTGGTCGTGGTCTGGGATGTTCCGCCCCAGTCCGAGGCGGAGCACTGGTCCGCGCCCAAGCTCTATGGCTCGCCCGCCGCGCTCGCTTCGCTGCTGCAATTCGCCGAGCTGAGCCAGTCGGCCGGCGCGAACGGGCAGATCGCCACCGACATTCTCGACAGCATTTCCGAGTTCAGCGCCCGCAACGCCTCTGGCGAAACGGTGAGCTTCCGCGATCGCGCCCGCGCGCTGATGGCGGAGGGCCAGCCCTTCTCGCTGACCCTGACGGGACGTTCGGGCCGCAAGATCCAGGCGGATGGCCGCCCCGCCGGGCGTCAGCTCGTGATCTGGCTGACCGACACCGCCCTGCGCCAGACCGAGGGCGCGTCCGATGATGAGATCAGTCATGATGATCCCATCGGCTTCATGGACATGATGGGCCGCAACCCGGTTCCCGCCTGGCGCATGGACCAGAAGGGCCGTCTGAACTGGGTGAACAACGCCTATGTGAAGGCGGTGGAAGCGTCGGACGTCGCAGAGGTGATTGACCGTCAGCTCCTTCTGGAGCCGACCCTGGGCGAGCAGGCGCGCGACGTGCTCAACTCCGGCGATCCGCGCACCGGCGCCCGCGGCGTGGTGCTGGCGGGCCAGCGCCGGGTAATGTCGGTGACGAGCTATCCCGTACAGGGCGGGGTGACCGGCTTTGCCGTGGACGTGACCGATGGCGAGGAAGCCAAGGCGGCGCTCAACCGTTTCCGCGAAGCCCATGACCTGACGCTCAACCACATGACCGAGGCGGTGGCGATCTTTGACCGCGCCAAGAAGCTCGTGTTCTACAACCGCGCCTTCAGCCAGATGTTCAATGTGGAAGAAGCCTTCCTCAATGATCGCCCGGCTCATGGCGTGTTGCTTGATCGCCTGCGCGAGAAGCGCCGCCTGCCCGAGCAGGCCGATTACAGCGCCTGGCGCCAGGCCGAGCTGTCGCGCTACGAAACCGCGCCGAACCAGGACGCCGAACCGGACGAGCTGTGGGCGCTGCCCGACGGCCGCACCCTGCGTGTGGCGCGCCAGCGTCACCCGATGGGCGGGCTCCTGCTGATCTTCGAGGACATGACCGACCAGCTCTCCTTGCAGGCGCGCTACAACACCCAGCTCAAGGTGCAACGCGCGACGCTGGACAAGCTGCACGAAGCTGTCGCCGTGTTCGGATCGGACGGGCGTCTGAAGCTGCGCAACGCGGCCTTCGAAACGCTGTGGAAGCTCGACCCGGAGCGGCTGGACGGCGTGCATTTTGACGACATGGTCGCCTCCTGCACCCCGCTCTATGACAATGCCGAAGCCTGGGGACAGCTCAAGGCGCGCATTACCGATCCCAGCCCGGAATCGCGCAAGGCCATGACCGGCGAGATCCGCCGCGCGGATCATTCCGTGCTGACCTGGCTGACCCGCCCCCTGCCCGATGGCGCGACGCTGATCGCCTGGGATGACATCACCGACAGCCGCCGCATCGAATCCGCCCTGCGTGACCGCGCCGAGGCGCTGGAAGCGTCCGAACGCATCAAGACCGAATTCGTCGAGCATGTGAGCTATCAGCTGCGCACGCCGCTGACGACGATCCATGGCTATGCCGACCTGCTGGCGGGCGGCTTCGCCGGCGATCTGTCAGACCGTCAGAAAGAGCATATGGGCGCGATCCAGACCGCCTCGGCGCAGCTGGGCAAGCTGATCGACGACATTCTGGACATTGCCGCCATTGACGCTGGCCAGCTGGAAATGGAGCTCGGGGACGTGAATGTGCACGCCCTGGCCGAGGAATCCATGGAGCTGATCGCCTCGCGCGCCGAGCATTCGGGCATCAAGCTGACGCTGAACGCCGACGAGGACGGCCCGCTGATCCGCGCCGACGGAAAACGCCTCAAGCAGGTCATCTACAACCTGCTCACCAACGCCATGGATCACGTCAATCCGGGCGGCGCGGTGGAAGTCGGCGCTGAGGTCGCGGGCGATGACGTGTCGCTCTGGGTGGCTGATGACGGCGTCGGCATTGCGCCCGACCGTCAGGCGAAGATCTTCGAGCGCTTCGAGCGCGGCGATGGCGGCGGCGCGGGCCTGGGCCTGGCCCTCGTCAACGACATTATCCGCCTGCATGGCGGCTGGGTGGAGCTTGAAAGCGAGCCGGGCGAAGGCACGCGCGTGACCTGTCACCTGCCCCGTCTGACCAGCTCGGAAGCGGCGCCGGAGCTCGATCTGCCCGGCAGCCACTCCCTGAGCGCGGAATAGACGTCAGGCGTTGGCCTGACGTCCCGCCTCATCGCCTTCCAGCCCCAGATCCCGGAACAGGACCGTATCGGTATCCTGATCGGGGTTCGGCGTGGTCAGAAGCTCATCGCCCACAAAGATCGATCCGGCGCCCGCCAGGAAGCACAGCGCCTGCAGCTCCCGCGACATGGTCTCCCGCCCTGCGGAGAGACGCACCACGCTCTTGGGCATGATCAGGCGCGCGGTGGCGATCGCGCGCACGAAGTCGAGCCCGTCCAGGCTCTCCGACCCTGACAGCGGCGTGCCCGCCACGTCCACGAGATGGTTCACCGGCACGCTTTCGGGATGCACAGGCAGGGTCGCCAGCTCGGTCAGAAGCCCGATCCGGTCCTCCTTGCTTTCCCCCATGCCGATAATGCCGCCGCAGCAGGTCTTCATGCCCGCCGCACGCACCTTGGCGAGCGTGTCGATCCGGTCATCCCAGGTGCGGGTGGTGATGATCTGCTTGTAGTATTCCGGCGAGGTGTCGAGATTGTGGTTGTAGTAATCGAGTCCCGCCTCGGCCAGGCGCTCGGCCTGACCCTCGCCCAGCATGCCCAGCGTCATGCAGGTCTCGAGCCCCAACCCTTTCACCCGACGGATCATGTCATGGATCTTCGGCTCGTCGCGCTCCTTGAGCTCGCGCCAGGCCGCGCCCATGCAGAACCGCGTCGCGCCTGAATTTTTCGCTTCAATCGCCTTTTTCTCGACCTCTTCGGGATCCATCAACTTGGACGCCTTAAGACCCGTGTCGAAATGGGCGGACTGATTGCAATAGCCGCAGTCTTCCGCACAGCCGCCGGTCTTGATCGACAGCAGGCGCGATTTCTGCACCGTATTGGGGCGATGCACCCGGCGGTGCAGGCTTTGCGCGGCGAAGATCAGATCATTGAACGGCGCATCATGGAGGGCGGCGACCTCATCACGGGTCCAGTCGTGACGGGGTTCGGCCAGACGGTCGAGATCGGTGAGAAGTGTGGACATGAGCGCCTCTGAGCCTTTGGAAAATCAGCGAGACGGTAGAAAGCCCGCCGCCGGGCCGCAAGCCTTGCAAGTCAGCCCGGTGCAGGCGCGGCTGGTGCTGCTGGTCGCCGCGCTGTGCGTGTTCGGCGTCGCATTGCTGCCGGCGCCCATCGAGGAGCCTGTTCTGTTCGGCGTCGACAAACTCAAGCATATCGCCGCCTTCCTGGTTCTGACCGTGCTGGCGCGCGCCGGATGGCCGTCCCTCCGCCTCTGGACCCTCGCGCTTGGCCTGACCGGTTTCGGCGTGGCCATCGAACTGGCCCAGGGTCTGAGCGGGTGGGGCCGGACCGCATCGCTGGCGGATGTCATTGCGGACCTGATCGGCCTGGGACTGGGCGTCGCCCTGATCGACGGGGTCCGCCGCTTGCGGGTCCGCCTGCGCCCATAAGAAAACCCCCGACGCCGCGCGCCGGGGGTTTTGCCGTCAGGATGCGAAAGGATCGCTAGATGATCGTTTCGCCGTGCTTGACCTTCTCGTCGGCTTCGCGCGCCATGGTGGCGACAACGCCCGAGAGCAGAAGGATCGCCAGCAGGTTCGGGAAGGCCATCGAGGCGTTCGCGATATCGCCAAAGCGCCACAGGGTCACGGTGTCGACCACCAGACAGCCAACGAACACGATCACGACCCAGACATAGCGGATGATGTTGGTCACCCAGTCGCCGAACAGATAGCTCGCGGCCTGCTGGGCATAGTAGGACCAGCCGATGATCGTGGTGAAGGCGAACAGCGCCAGCGCCACGGTGATCACGAACTGACCTCCCGGAATGGCGCTCGCAAAGGCCGCCGTGGTGATGGCGGACGAGTTCAGTGTGGACTGCCAGGCGTAGGAGACGACGCCGCCGCCCTCCGCCGGATAGGAGCCTTCGGCCACCAGGATGACCAGGGCCGTCATGGTGCAGATCACGATGGTGTCGATGAAGACGCCGATCATGGCGATCTCGCCCTGGGCCACTGGGCTCTTGGTCTGGGCCGCCGCGTGCGCGATCGGAGCGGAGCCCTGACCGGCCTCGTTGGAGAACAGGCCGCGCGCCACGCCGTAGCGGACCGCCTGCATCACGCCATAGCCGGCTGCGCCGCCCACCGCTTCATGCCAGCCGAAGGCGTGGCTGAAGATCAGGCCGAAAGCCTCGGGCACGTGAACGATGTTGATGCAGATCACCACGAAGGCCACGGCCACATAGAACAGCGCCATGAAGGGCACGACCTTGCCCGCCACCGAGCCGATGGACTTGATGCCGCCGACAATGACCAGGAAGACCAGCGCCGCCAGCGCCAGGCCAACGCCCCAGGTGGGGATGGTGAAGTTCAGCTCATTGCCGGTCTGAACCACGGATTCGGTGATCGAGTTCGCCTGGATCATGCCGCCCGTCGCGACCGCGGAGATCAGGGTGCCGATGCAGAACAGCATGGCCAGCCAGCCGAACCAGCCGCCAAAGCCGGCGCGGCCCTTGTTCAGGCCATTCTTGATGTAGAACATCGGACCGCCATGGATCCGGCCATCCGGGTGGGTCTCGCGATATTTCACCGCGAGGCTCGATTCCGCAAAGGCGCAGGCCATGCCCAGAAGGGCCGTGATCCACATCCAGAAGATCGCGCCCGGACCGCCCAGCGAGATCGCGGTGGCCACGCCGGCGAGATTGCCCGTGCCAACCTGACCGGACAGCGCCGTCGACAACGCCTGCCAGGGGGTGATGTCGCCCGCCTCGCCCTGCGACTTGCGACCCGCCCAGAGCTCCTTGAGCGCCGGCGCGAAGCGCAGGACCGGACGTCCGCCCAGTCGGATCATGTAGTACAGGCCGGTGCCCAGCAGCACGACGGCCAGAAAGCCCAGCGGCAACACCTGTGAATCATTCCAGGTGCCGCCCCAAATGAAATTGGAGACGTTGTTGATGAGGCCATCAAGGCCGGAAAAAAGATCGCCCACGCCGCTCCCCTTGCGTTGGTTGTGTTTAATCGTTGGGGCGGACTTTAATCGGCTTGGTCAAAAGTACAAAGAGGTCAGGCGCCATCGTGTATTATGTTTAAGCCTATGACGCGGAGCTGTAGAGATTGACCCTGAAAGGCTTTTGGGGACACGTCGGCCTGCCCGGTCAGGATGGATCCCGCAGGGCGAGCACGCGCCGACGCAGGAAATCGACAAACCGTCCCTCGGTCTCCCGGCTCGCCTGTTCATCATATCGCAGGGTGGAGTCCGGATGGTGGTCGGGCTCGTCAAAGGCATGGGTCACGCCCCCTAGCACCGACCAGCTGACCGGCGCCCCCTCCTGGCGCGCCCGGCTGAAGACCACCGAGGCGTCCGCTTCGCTGGCCATGGAATCGCGCTCCACCAGAATGGCTTCAATGGGAATATCCCTGAGCCAGTCATGGCGCACAGCCAGGGACGGCCCGCTGACATAGGGATAGACGAGAAACGCCCCACGCACGCCTTCAAAGGGCTGGGCCGGCGCATCGGACAGTCCGTCAGGCGGCAGCGCCATCCGCGCCAGCGTCAGCGCGTCCAGCAGGGTCCAGCCGCCATGGCTCCAGCCGGCCAGCGCCAGCCTGCGCGGGTCGATCCGGGCGTCCTGTCGGATCAGGGCGAGCGCGGCATACACATCCGCCGCGCGCTCGCGGCCCCACAGCCTGTGCCCGGTGCAGACCTGGGCCAGCGCCTCTTCATAGCTGATATTGCGGGCCCGCAGGCTGTCCACGATCACCGCCGCGACGCCGGACTTCACCGCCAGAGCGGCGTAATTCTCGGTGACCTGGCGAACGCCGCCGCACCCATGAAACAACAGCACCGCCGGAAACGGGCCCTCGCCCGGCGGATAGGACACCCGCACATAGGGCTCCAGGAAGGCGGCGTGTTCCGCGAACGGTTTGCGCGCCATGTGCTGGCCGCGCAGTCGCCGATAGAGCGACCAGGCGATGTAGAGCGCGAATGCGACAACGCCAGCGCCCGCCATCGCCAGAACCCAGATCAGCAAATCCATGTCACGCGCCCAATCCTGATGGTCTTGTCCTCATGACTAAGCCCATCAGGATCAGGGTCAAACACGAAGAGTCTAGTGACGGAAATGGCGCATGCCGGTGAAGACCATCGCCAGGCCCGCCTCGTCAGCAGCCGCGATCACGTCTTCATCCCGCACCGAGCCGCCCGGCTGGATGACGCAGCGCGCGCCTGCCTTGGCCGCTTCCAGAAGTCCGTCCGGGAAGGGGAAGAACGCATCGGACGCGCAGGCGGAGTTCGCCGTGCGCGGTGCATCCCAGCCATTTTCCTTGGCGGCGTCCTCGGCTTTGCGGGCTGCAAGTCGCACCGCTTCCACGCGCGAAGTCTGGCCCATGCCGACGCCCGCCGTCGTACCGCCCTTGGCGAAGACGATGGCGTTCGATTTGACGTGCTTGACCACGCGCCAGGCGAACATCAGATCCGCCAGCTCTTCCTCGGTCGGGGCGCGCTTGGTCACCACCTTGAGATCGGACGGCAGGATATGGCCGGTATCGCGTTCCTGCACCAGCAGACCGCCCGCAACCGCCTTGGTGGTCCAGCCCGGCTGGGTGGGGTCCGCGAGGGCGCCGGTGAGCAGCACCCGCACATTCTTCTTCGCGGACAGGATGTCGAGCGCAGCCTCGTCCGCGTCCGGGGCGATCACAACCTCGGTGAAGATCTTGGTGATCGCATCCGCCGTGCTGGCGTCCAGCGTGCGGTTGAACGCCGCGATGCCGCCAAAGGCCGAGATCGGGTCCGCGGCGAAGGCGCGCTCATAGGCAGTGGCGAGATCATCCGCCGCCGCGGCGCCGCACGGGTTGGCGTGCTTGATGATCACGGCTGCGGCGCGGTCCTCGGGATCAAACTCGCTGACGAGTTCAAAGGCGGCGTCCGCATCGGCGATATTGTTGTAGGACAGGGCCTTGCCCTGGATCTGGCGCGCCGTGACCACGCCCGGACGCTGTTCGGCGGCTTCATAGAGCGCCGCATCCTGGTGCGGGTTCTCGCCATAGCGCAGCTTGTTCAGACGGCGACCGCCAATGGTGAACCAGCTATGGGCCGGTTTCTCGACTTCCGGCTCGAAGCGCGCGGCGATCGCGCTGTCATAGGCGGCGGTGCGGGCGAAGGCCTTTGCGGCCAGATGGCGGCGAATGGCCAGCGTGGTCTCGCCGTTATGGGCGGCCATGGATTCCAGCACCTTGTCGAGATCGCGCATGTCGGTGCACACGGCCACATGATTGTGGTTCTTGGCGGCGGCGCGGATCATCGCCGGCCCGCCCACATCGATCTTCTGGATGCAGGCGTCGATGTCGGCGCCGGAACGGGCGGTTTCCTCGAACGGATAGAGATTGACCACCAGAAGGTCGATCTGGGGAATGCCATGTTCCGCCATGGCCGCCAGATCATCCTCCCGGTCGCGCCGGGCCAGCAGACCGCCATGGATGCGCGGATGCAGGGTCTTGACCCGGCCATCCATCATTTCGGGATATTCGGTGACGCTCGAGACGTCGCGCGCCTCCAGTCCGGCGTCGCGCAGGGCCTGCAGCGTGCCGCCTGTGGACAGAAGCTCGACGCCCGCTTCCGCCAGCTTGGCGGCGCGTTCGGCGAGACCGGTTTTGTCGGAAACGGAAATCAGCGCCCGCTTGAGCGGGGCAAGGCCGGAATCATCCATGGAAACGTCCTCCCATACGGCGCCAAACTAGCTGCGCCAGGAACGAAGACGGCCCCTTATCACGCGTCACGCGCGGCGGGAAGCGTCTGACTGATCGCCGTCACGCCTTCTGGCCAGCCGGCTTCGATGACCAGTTTTAACCGATTGCGCACCTGATCGTCATCGCGGCGCTGCGCCGCGGCGATCAACTGCTCCAGCGCGGACTCCACCCGGGCCAGATCCAGATCCGGCGTCTGGATTCGCAACACCCCGGCCGGACCGGCCGGCGAGACCCGTTCAAAGGCATGGGTCAACGCTTCATGCAGCTTCTCGCCCGGACGCATGCCGGTATAGATGATCGGCACATCGCGCTCGGGCTCCAGCCCGCGCAGGCGGATCAGCTGCCGCGCCAGGCGCGAGATCAAGACCGGTTCGCCCATGTCCAGAAGGAAGATATCCCCGCCCTCAAGGCCCACAGCGCCCGCCTGGGCGCCCGCTTCCAGCACCAGGCCGGCGGCTTCCTCCACAGTCATGAAATAGCGCGTGGTCTCTTCATGAGTGACTGTCACCGGGCCGCCCTGGGCGATCTGGCGCTCGAACAGCGGCACCACCGAACCGGCGGAGCCCAGCACATTGCCGAACCGCACGGAGGCCAGCTTCATGGGCTCGACCTTGCTGGCCGTTGCGGCGAGATAGAGCTCCACTGCGCGCTTGCTGCCCCCCATGATCGAGCTGGGATCGACCGCCTTGTCAGTGGAGATGGACACCACGGCGTCCACGCCGGCCGCGGCTGCGGCCTCGACCACATTGCGCGTGCCCATCAGATTGGTGCGCACGGTTTCGGAGACATTCTCCTCCATCAGCGGCACATGCTTGAGCGCTGCGGCGTGGAGGACGACTTCGGGCTGCTCTTCGGCCATCAGCACATCCAGACCCTTGCGGTCCTTGATGTCGCCCAGCACCGAGCGCCAGCTGGGCGCGTCCGGCATGGACTGCAGCACCATGTCGATCTCGTAGAGATTGGGTTCGGCGCTATCGAGCAGGATCAGGCGTTCAGGCTTGAGCGCCGCCGCCTGGCGCACCAGCTCGGACCCGATCGTGCCGCCCGCGCCGGTGACCAGCACCCGCTTGCCGGCGATCAGGCGGCGCGCGCCGTCGCGCGCCAGGGCGCGGGGCGGGCGGGCCAGAAGGTCAGACGCCTCGACCGAGGTGAAGGCGCGCACGCCATTGCCGCCGCGCGCCCGGCTCAGCTGCACGCCGGTGCGGCCCGCCACGCGCGCCACTTCATTCACCAGCGCCGCATCCGGATTGGGATCGGCCAGGACGATGCGCACCGGGCCGTCGCCCGCCTGTCGCTTCACCCGCAGCACGGCGCGGGTCAGCTTGTCGGGTCCGCCCTCGATGGGAATGCCGTAGAGCGCGCGACCGCCCGCCGTGCCCTCGGTCTCCACCAGCGCGCGGAAGCGGAAGCTGGGGCCGGAGGCGCGGCGCAAATGCGCCTTGAGCACATCGGCCAGATGCTCGCGCGCGCCGACCAGGATGGCCATGGGCGCGCTTTCATCGCCGCGCTGGACCAGCGATCTGAGATCGCCGGAGCGCCAGGCGGCCGCCGCCACGCGCGGCGCCACGAGAAGGAAGACCAGAAGCGGAGCGGACAGGGCGAAGGTCGAGCGCGGGAAATCCTCCAGCCGGTTCATGGCGAAGAAGACCGGCAGGAAGATCAGATGCGACAGCAGCACCGCCTGCACGATGGGCAGCAGGTCCGGCATGGACATGTGACGCCACAGGCCGCGATGAACGCCGAGCACCAGGAAGACGGCGGCGCTGATCGGCGCGAACACTGCCGGCGCGAGATACTCAAGCGGTCCGGGCGGTACGCTGTATTCGGAAAAGTGATAGCGGATCATCAGGCTGGCGAACATCGCCATGGCCGCCGCCAGCGTATCGTACAGCAAGACGAGACTGGTCGTCAGCGCCACCCCGCGAGGCGGCGTCGTCTGCGCTTGCTCCTTGGCGTTCTCGCTCATATCGCCGCCTTCCCCCCTGCGACAGCGCAATCGATCCTGGACCCGCCTGCCATGTTTACCCCGCCGCCCCCACGCGGCCCAAGCGCTGAAACGCCCATCGGACCCGGTTTGGCGGACGTTCGCCCCCACCATAGGGCTCCGCTTCGCCCGACACCACCAGCTGTGTCGACCGTTCGGGCTTGCCCCCTGCCGCCAGATAGACGGAACGCTCGAGGCGCACTGGTCCCCCATCGGTCCGGAAGCGCCAGCCATCACCATTACCCGCAACCAGAAGTGCGCTCAAGGAATCCCTTGAAAGAGAAGCACGAACGCTGGGATGCAGGTGGAAGCGGATGGAGAAGCGATAGCGCAGTTCGGGATTGTCCGGCGCGCCGTCCTCGACGGGGCGATACAGGCTGTCCTCCCCGCGCAGATCTCCGCCATCAGACGCCAGAAAGAGCCGGCGGCGCAGGGAGAGGCCGAACTCGCGGCGATAGCCTTCATGGCTGGCTTCCAGCCAGACGCCGAGATCTTCCTCATTGCGTCGCGCCTTCACCGGCTCGGGTCCGGCAGCGACCCGCGGCCCCAGCAGGGCCCGGGCCCACCCCTGGGCGACAAGCCGCGTTGAAGAGGTTTCCTCCAGAGTAAGCGCTGAATGGGCGGCCGTCGCCCGAACCGCCTCGCGCCAGGTGCGCGGCTGATCCGCGGACCAGCCGCAATTGACCACCAGACGCCCGCCGGGAGCGGCGAATTCAAAGGCCAGCGCGCTGGCGTGAACATCCGCCGAATGCGGACCCGATGGCGGGCCTGCGGAATCCATGATCAGCACGGCGCCGCCCGCTTCCACACGGTTGAACCCGCTGTGCGGCGCGACATTGAAGCCACGCCCCTGACCACCGCCCACATGCTTGAGCGCGGTCTCGATGGCGCGGGAATCCCCTTCATCCCCGCCATGAAAGACGGTCAGCCCGCCGCCCGGCATGCGACAGAAGCGGATGAAGGCCGCCGTGCGATCCATCGCACGACTGACCTCGGAGGACAGGCTGAGTCCGCGCGCATCGGCGGCGCGGTCGAGAATGACGAGCGCAATCAGGACATCCGCCGCGACGCGCGGATTGCGGCTGGCGTGGCCGCCATCAGGCAGGATCTGGCTGGTCAGCTCGCGATCAAGCGCGCTCTGGGCCTGGGTCTGCAGCTTGGCGGGCAAGTCCAGGGTCAGCGCGGCCAGACGCAGGGTGATAGCAGCGAAGAGCCGCGTCTTGTCCTGGGGCATGAGCGACAGGCAGCGCGCCAGACGCAGACCCTGGCGCACCGCGGATTTCAGCCGCTTCGGCGTTTCGGGGTCCTCGGAGGCGAAGACGGTTTCGCTTGCCAGCATCCAGGCCCACAACCGGCCTTCGAGCACATGCGGCTCCCAGCTGAACCAGTTCCATTTGCCAAAACGCGCCAGCCAGTCATCGACCAGGGCGCGCGCCATGGTCGGCGCCTCGGGGTCCTCCACCGCCAGAAGGTCCGCCAGCCAGTCAAACCGGTGCAGGCTTTCGGCAAAGCGTTTGGACGGCGCTGTCCGGTCCCAGACCGACTCCTCCTCGGACACTTCCAGCATTTCGCCCGCCAGCGCGAACCGACCGCCCAGCAGGGCGGCGCCGCGCGCCTTGTCGCCCTTGATCAGCGCTTTGGGCCGCACGGCCAGCGCTTCGGGCGCACGCTGGCTCTGGGTCAGCATGCGATAGGGCGGGGCCGCATTGAGCAGATCTGACATTTCCCGACGACCGCGCAGCGCCAGGGCGGCGGCGATCTCACGGGTCCTGGGCGGGCGTTTCATCAAGGCCTCAAACGCCACGCAATGCGGCAATGTTCCCGGCATAGGCGCCGGGACCGCCCTTGAAGACGGCGGAGCCTGCGACAAGCGCATCTGCGCCCGCATTGATGCAGTGCTGGGCGGTTTGCGGGTTCACCCCGCCATCCACCTCGATCATCGTGTCCAGCCCCCGACGCTCGATGGTCTTGCGCAGGGTTTCGATCTTGCGCAGCTGGGAGGTCAGGAAGCTCTGCCCGCCAAAGCCGGGATTGACGCTCATGATCAGGACGAGATCGAGCTCGTCGAGCACATAGTCGATCATGTCCAGCGAGGAGCCCGGATTGAGCGCCGCGCCGGCCTTCACGCCATGGCTCTTGATGGTCTGCACGGTGCGGTGAAAGTGCGGGCCCGCCTCGGGATGGGCGGTGATCATGTCCGCGCCCGCCTCGGCGAAGTCGGCGACATAGGCGTCCACCGGCGAAATCATCAGGTGCACGTCAAAAGGCTGGTCCGACCAGGGCCGCAAGGCCTTCACGACCGCCGGGCCAATGGTCAGATTGGGCACGAAATGCCCGTCCATGACGTCGATATGGATCCAGTCGGCGCCCGCGGCGTCGATGGCTTTGACCTCGTCTCCCAGCCGGGCGAAATCAGCAGACAGAATCGAGGGTGAAATAATCGTCGAACGAGCCATGCTGATTGCGTATCAGCGGCCCGCATTTTGGGCAAGATGCGGCGGCGGCTTTCACGCCTTTCACGTCAGTTTGTTCGCCGGATTCAGAAGCCTCGGAAAAGCGCCGCAGAGAGACGCCTTCCCGAGGCCGCTGATGGATCAGCCCACCGCGCGATGCCCGCGCATGCGCAGGCACTCCACCACCATCTGGCGCCGCTCGTCGCGGGTTTCGAGCGAACCGCCCAGAGCGCCCGCCGCCGCCCCCACCACGGCGCCGGCAATCGCGCCTTCGGTGTCGGTCACATCGTCATCGGCCAGACCGGCCAGTGCGCCGATGCCAGCGCCCACCGCCATGTCGGTGCGGGTTTCGGAGTTCAGATAGGCCCGCTCGCGCGCCAGCGCCTGGCACGCCTGAAGATCCGCCTCATAGGCCACGGAATGCGGACCATCCACGATCGGGGCGTAATCGGCGCCGCCGCCAGCGCAGGCGGTGATCATCAGGCCGGAGGCGATCACGGTCATCAGAATAATCGGTTTCATGGGGAGTATCCTTTCTTGTTGTTGCTCTTTTGGATTTGAGGATCAAAAGCGGGCGCGCACGGTCAGCGCGATCCGGTCATCAGAATGGCGGTCATCACCCCAGCCGCGGCCATAGCTGAGCCCGGCGGTGAAGCGTTCGGCGATCTGCGCCTCAAGGCCCAGACGGGTCTCGAAACTGTTCTCCGCCAGCCCCTCGCCGAACAGCGTCACCGGGTCAGCCGTGTTGTCGATCAGCTGTGAGACGAGGCTGTGATCGGCATTGCTGCGCCAGGTCCAGCCCACAGCGCCCACAGGGGCCACGGTGACGTTCTCCGCCACGCGCCAGCCGTCCATGCGCACATCCAGATGGGTGTCAAAGCGCCAGGCATTGAGCGATTGCGCGCCATAGCGCAGCGCCAGACCGGTCGCGCCGGTCTCGGTCGCGCCATCGATACGGATCGCGTCATATTGCAAGGAATTGCTGACCTGCAGGTCGAACACTCCCCACTCATAGGCCGAATCACTCAAAAGGCTCGCCTGCCAGGCCTCGCCGTCAAAGCCGGTGCGCGCGGACAGACCGCGCACACCGGTCTGGCGCACGCCATCCTCGAAATCGAGCCAGCTATGGCTGACCGCCGCCGTCAGGCCATAACCGTCTTCGGCATAGCGCAGGAAGCCCGTCAGAGTGGTGGCGGCGTAGTCCTGACGATCCCCGTTGCCAAAGCGGATCTCGGCGTCGTCATGGCGCAGGGCCGCGCCGGCGCTGAACACGTCGGTCAGACGATAGGCGCCGCCAAAGCTCAAAGCTTTCAGACGAACGTCCGCCGTAAGGCCGTCAAAGTCGAACTTCACGTCCTGATAGGCGAGATCACCGAACACGCCCGGCCCCTGACGCGCACCCGTCCAGACCGATTGCTCGCTCATCTCCAGCCCGGCGGCGACCAGCGAGGGCAGCATCAACGCAGGCCGCGCGGCCTCGCCATTCGCGCCCGCCAAGGTCGCCTGCCACCATTGCGCGGTCAGAAGCTGACCGGCTTCGGTGAAGTGCAGATCATCGAGGAACAGATAGCGGTTCTGCCCCGCCATATCAGGCGCGCAGACCGTGTCGGCGTCTTCAAGATAACACTCGCGATCCACTTGATCGAAGCCCAGTGCTGCGGCGTTATCCCGGATATAGGTGAGGAACGCCTCGTCCCGCACCGTCACCAGATTGACGCCCGCCGCATCCGCGGCTGCGACCGCCGCATCAAACAGGGCGATATTCGCCGCATCCACGGCTTCGGCGAAGGCGGCCTGAGCCTCGGCGTCATCGCGCACCAGCGGGGCGAACTTGATCGGGCGCACTTCCGCCATCAGCACGGTCTTCACGCCCAGCGCGCCCAGGGTGGTGATGTTGTCCGAGCCCGCTTCGGCGATATCGGCGATGATCGCATCGAAATCCTCGCCCGCCGCGGCGCGATCCATCAGATCGTTGGCGCCCGCCATGATGAAGGCGACATCGTCTGCGCCAACGCTGGCCTCGCCCGCCTCGACCATCTCCGCAAAGATCGCGGTCTGGATCTGCACGCCCGTATAGAGGCCAAACTCGGCCAGATCGCCGCTTGCGGTGATATGAGCGCCGGAGAAAGCGAAGTTCACATTGTTGCTGTCGCGGTCGGGGTCGAGGACAATGTCCACATCCCGGCCCATCATTTCTGACCAGACCAGACCATTGGACAGGCGACGGAAGCCATTATTGGACGAATAGGGGAATTGGGTCTCGCCGCGCTGCTCCAGAAGGGCGGCGTGATTGCCCTGCCCGGTCGAGCTGTCGCCAAAGAAATACCAGTTCCCGTCTCCGGGTTTGGCGTAACTCGCCCCGCCCAGCGCCAGCGCGGCGAAGCCCCCGGCCATAAGGGCGCACCCGCCCCGCAACGCGCACAGAGCCGTGCGCGCAGTCATACTGCGTTTCATAATGTCTCTCTCCTGAGGAAGGGTCCGCCTGTCAGGACCCGAATCTTGGGCCGCGCTTACCGCGCAGCGTCAGTCAGGTGTCCGGGCCGATCATCGGCGGTCCGGACACGGCATGCGCAACGCCGGGCGGCGCTGTCGTCATCTTGGCGACGGGCGCGAATAGCGCCCGAACTGCTGTGTGCGCCATCCTGGCGTCTCCTGCAGTCTCCGCCGACCGGGTTTCCCGTGTCCAGGCGGAAGGGTTGACCAACCAGCGGGGACGATGCCCCCTTTCGTAGGCGCCGCCCTTTCAATCAGGGCGGCAATCGCTACGTATTATGTAGCAAGAAGTACTGCTACGCTTTCCGTAGCGCAAGTGACCATTTCGAGGAGAGATTGTGGCGAAACTGACCGAATCCTCGCGCCCGGTAATGGCCCTGTTTGAAGTCCTGGGTCAGAAATGGGTGCTGCGCATCATCTGGGAGTTGCGCAACGGCCCGCTGACCTTTCGCGAGCTGCGGGCCCAGTGCGACGAGATTTCGCCAACCGTCCTCAACCAGCGTCTGGCGCTTCTCAAAGAGACGCTGCTGCTGGAAAGCACCGATGAAGGCTACAAGCCGACCGCCCTGCTCGAGGAGCTGGGTCCGGTGCTGTACGCCCTGCGCGACTGGTCGAACATGTGGGCGGAAACCCGCGTCGCGCACGGGCATGACGTGTGAACGCATCTCAGGCCTCTGCGGATCGGACGCGGACGGGGCGGAAGCGCTCGCGATATTCGCGCACCGTCACCCCGAGATGCTTGTGAAAGGCCCGACGCATGCGTTCGGCCGCGCCAAATCCTGATTTGAGCGCAATCAGGTCAATCGTGTCATCGGACTGCTCCAACCTGACCCGGGCATCCTGCAGCCGCGCCTGCTCCACATAGGTGGCGGGCGTCTGGCCGGTCTCGCTCTTGAACTTGCGGGCAAAGCTGCGCTCGGACATGCAGGCGAAATTGGCCAGCTGGGTCACGCTCAGCTCGTCGGTGAGGTTCGCGAGTATGTGCTGGAGCGTACGGTTGATCGGCCCGTCATCCACTTGCTGAGCCACCAGCTGGGCGCTGAACTGGGCCTGTCCGCCCGGCCGCATCATGTACATGACATTATAGCGGGCGACCTTGAGCGCCATGTCATGCCCCCAGTCCGCCTCCACCAGCGCCAGCGCCAGATCCATGCCCGAGGTCACGCCCGCAGAGGTCCAGTACTTGCCGTCGCGCACATAGATGGCGTCTGCATCGAGCGCGATCTGCGGATAGCGTTTGGCCATCACCGGGCACCACCACCAATGGGTGGAGGCGCGCCGACCGTTCAGAAGCCCCAGCTCGGCCAGGATGAAAGAGCCGGTGCAGATCGAGATCACCCGCTCGGCCTCGCCATCCGCCCAGCGCACGAACTCCAGCAGGCGCTGATCCTTGAGCGCGGCCTGGGTCCCGTGCCCGCCCGCAATCATCAGCACATCCACCGGCAGACCGCTCTCGCGCGCCTGATCAAAGGTCATGTCCGGCATAAGCGACAGGCCCGAGGTGGTGCGGATGGGCGTTGCGTCAGCAGCGACCAGGGTCAGCTCATAGCCACCCACCCCGCCATCCTTGAACAGCTTCACGCCTGACAGCACCTCCATCGGCCCGGTGATGTCGAGCACATGGGCGTCAGGGTAAGCCACCATCACCACATGGATGAGCGGCGCGTCGGCGGCGGGGCGTGCGGCTGTCGTGTTCATGTGGCGGATATTGCGCGCTTTTCCCAAAACCGTAAGGCCGGAAAAAACGCAAATCCCGCCAATCGCGCCTTATTGGGTCCCCAGAAGGACCGGCAGGGCGTTCAGCACGCTGCGTGGCAGCGAGCCCTGATAGCTCGCAGCCTCAAGCCGGTTGAGCGCATCCTGATCCAGCCAGACGCCATTCGCCATGACCGCGGCGGGATATTCCACACTGGACACATCACTGAGCGGATCGCCGGAGACGAGGAGGAGGTCGCCGCGCATGCCCGGCGCGATGACGCCGCGATCGTCCAGCCCGAACACACCGGCCGGCGTCACTGTCGCAGCCTGCAGCGCCTCATAGGGGGTGAGCCCGGACAGGACGAGCAATTCAAGCTCCCGCGTCATTGCGCGACCGGGAAGGTTGGTGAAAATGCCCGCATCCGTGCCCGCAATCAGGGTGACGCCCGCCTCGTGCATCATCCCGGTGGCGCGCTGATAGAACTGACGCCTCACCTCTTCCCGGAACGCTGGATCCTGACGGGACCAGAAGTCATAAACCCCCGCATCCACCTTCACATAAAGCGGGTTCATCGACGCAACGCCGTCGCGCTCCAGATACGCGCCATCGCTCTCCGCGACCCGCACCAGATTGTCATGGGCGATCAGGGTCGGCGTCACCACCGCGCCCGCCATCGCCATTTCTTGCGCCAGCACCTCCATCCGTTCGGCGTTCAAGCGGTCGCGCAAACCATGCCAGACAATGGATTCGGTGTGCTCGATCGTCAGGAAGCCGTCATCGAGCACGCTCAAGAAGGGGATCAGGAAATCGCGCTCGAGCGGAATGCCTGGCTCGCGGACCCCTTCGGGCGTGTGGCCAGACACGGTCATGCCCAGCGCCCGCGCCTCCTCAAGCACGCCGCGATACGCGTCTTCCGTCAGGTTGGAATAGACCTTGAGATGCTCGAAACCCTGCTCATGCTGGCGGCGCACCGCGGCGCGCGCCTCGTCCTGCGTCATCACCAGCACATGGTTCTGCTGGGCGTTGGGACCGGGAGAGTTCAGAATCGGACCGGTCGTGAGCAAGGTCGGGCCCAGCAGCGCCCCGTGCTCGATCCTTTCTGCCCAGCGCAGATGCACCTCGAGACCCGACACATTGCGCACGGTCGTCACCCCATGTGCGAGATAGGCGGCGAGTTCGGGCACATCCCAGACATGCACATGGGCGTCGATCAGCCCCGGAAGCAGCGTCTGACCGCTGGCGTCGACCCGCAGCGCGCTTGCGACGCGCGGATCCCCATCCAGCCCGCCGTGATCGGCGATGGCGACGATGACGCCGTCGAGCACGAGGACGTCCTTGTGGAGTTCGACCTCTGCAGCGCCTGGACTCATGGACACCAGACGCACATCCGAAATCAGCACCGCCGGCTCAACCGACGCACTGACCAGCGCGCCCGGCCATCGGAAGAATGCCGCCCAGATCCCAGCCGCCAAAAGCGCCAGAACCGTCAATCCGATCGTCAAGATCCGCATGCCGCCCCCCATAACTGGCCCCAGTCTGGAATCGCGCACATCGCAAGGGAAGCGCAAATCCGGACCGGGGCTGGGCGTTTCACGCCATTTTCAGCGTCAGGGGCGCGGCGCCCCAGCGGTCAGGGGAAAGGCCAGGGGCCGCAAGGGCGCAGCGTCCGCGCCCCGCAGCTTCAACCCGCCGCCCACAAAGGCGAACTCATGCACGCCGGCTTGCGCCAAGCCTTCAAGATTGACCAGCTCGAGAATGGGTACGCCCTGCTGGGCCAGCAGATAGGTATGAACGGGCACATAATTATGCGGATCTTCGGACGGGAAGGCCTCAAAGCTGAGATTGTCCGCGCCCACGACCATTGCGCCCGCCTCCTCAATCAGGAAGCGCGCCGCTTCCAGCCCCAGGCCGGGCGGGTTGCGCATGTACCGCCCGGCGTCCTCATAAACCTGCATCCGGCCGGTCCGGATCAGCACCACATCACCGGTTTGCAGCGTGACGCCCTGCTGTTCCGCCGCGCCCCGCAAGTCATCCGCCGTAATCCGATAGCCGTCCTCCAGCATGCTCAAGCCCTTGTAGCGGGCCAGGTCCAGCATGACCCCGCGCGCCACAATGGGCGGCAGAGCCTCCGCCCCGCCCACGCGCCAGCCGCGATCGCCCAGATGGTCCTCAGCGGAGAACCCGTTCCAGACCTCACCGTTCAGACCGAAATGGACCAGCGCATCGATATGGGTGCCGGTGTGGGTGTACATCGCCACCGCCGCCCCGGTGTAACCCACATGGGCGTTCATCGCGTGACCGACGCCGAGAGGGTCATCAACTTCGGTCCCATGGGGCGTATGGGTCATCCAGATGCGGTAATGGGGGTCGCCCGCCGCCTGCCAGCTGGGCATGCCGATGAAATACTCCACCGACAGGTCATGGGGCGCGCCGCCGGAAATCCGGCTCAGGATCGCGGCCTGACTCTCGTCCGTCATGAGGTTGAGCCGGCCGATTTCGTCCTCAGCGCCCCAGGGGCTGACGCCGACCTTGGCCGGCACATCTTCCGTCTGCGCCTGGGCGGGAAAGGCGATAAGGGCGAAGGCCGCCAGACTGGCCCACAGATGCGGTTTCATGCCGACGCCTCCATCATCCGGGCCGCATCCGCGCCCCGCAGGAAACGAAGCGTCAGCTCCGCCACACGAACGCCCAGCCGGGCTGCGGTTTCCCGGTCCGACCCTGGCGGCGCCACATCCGGGCCCTGATCATTATTGGCCTGCGCCATCACACCGATGGAGGCGCCGATCCGATTGAGATCGTCCACGCTGGCGGTGGAGCTGTTATTGCCCGGCAGCTGATCGAGACTGACCCAGATCATGCCGTGCTGGGCGGCGAAGGTGGAGAGCTGGCTCAGCGTGGCGAACTTGTCGCCCGCCTGGGAGCTTGAGACCGTGAAGCCGGCGGCGAGCTTGTTGGACCATCCGCGCGCCAGCCAGGTCGCCGAAGTCAGGTCCATGAAATGCTTAAACGGTCCCGAGACCGCGCCCATATAGGTGGGCGAGCCGAAGATGATGGCGTCGGCCTGGCCCAGCGCCTTCCAGTCCGGGTCGGACAGGCTGACGACATCGATGAGCGCGGCCGTGGCGCCCGGTACACGCGCCACGCCTTGGGCGACAGCGTCCGCCAGCGCCCGGGTATGGCCATATCCGGAATGATAGGCGATTGCGATATGAGCCTGCATGAGGATCTCCCGTTGTTTGACGGGACACAGCTAGGCCGTTCACAAATTGAAAATAATTGGCAAATTTTTGAATATATATTTCACGATTTGAAAAATAAGACTGCTAACGTTCGCGGAAGGTCTCGGCCAGATGGTCCAGCAGGACACGCAGCTTTCGCGACACTTCGCGCTGTTCCGGATAGACGACATACAGCGCGCGCCCTTCAATCGACCAATCCGGCAGCAATTGCACCAGCGCGCCCTCTTCCAGAGCCTGACGCACATAGACATGAGGGGTGACGGCGATGCCCAGCCCTTCCACGGCCGCGCTCTTGACCGCGATGGAGCTGTTCACCCGCAAGCGTGGGCGAAGCTGAACCTGAACCGCCTCGCCGTCCCGCTTGAGAATACAGGTCTCGCTATGCTCGGCGCCGGAATAGATCAACGCATCGTGACGAGAGAGATCCTCAGGTCGTTTCAGCTCGACAGACCGCGCGAGATAGTCTGGCGACGCCACGACCACACGGTCCAGCGACATGAGCTTGCGGGCTTTCAGACTTGAATCGGGCAGATTGCCGCCGCGGATCGCGGCGTCGAACCCTTCGCCTACCACATCGACCACCGCATCGCTCATATGAAGGTCGAGCAGGATGTCGGGATAGGTCTTGCAAAAGGACAGGAGCGCTTCCTGAAGCGCCACCAGCCCAAGGGACAGGGGCGCCGCCAATCTCAATCGCCCGCGGGGAGTGGCGGTCTCCGACCGCACCAGCTCGTCCGCGTCATCAAGCGCATCCAGAACACCCCCCACCCGCTGATAATAGGCCTGTCCCACATCGGTCAGATGCAGCGAGCGGGTGGTGCGCACGATCAGCTGCGCGCCCAGCTGGGCCTCCAGCTCCTTGATCGCCTTGCTGACCGACGCATTCGACAGACCCAGATCCCGCGCCGCCGCGCTGAAACCATTGCGGTCCACGACCTTCCTGAAAATCTCAAGCGTGCTCAGTCGATCCATGACGCCAACCCCGGTCCGCCCGTATGGCGTCAGTCTGGGCCAAGTCGGCGAAGGGGGAAAGCGGGCGCTCTGCCGTCAGATCCGGTTCCGGCGTCAGGGCCGGGCAGGACAATCGCTCAACGGCCCGGTCCGGCTGCGGCGCCGCCAGCAGGGACAGACTCAGAAAAGCAGGGGCCAGACAGGGTCTCATCGCGCCCTCCGGACGTCAGATCAGGCGTGCAAACGCCAGCACGAACAGGCCAAAGGCCATAATCGCCCCGACGCTACGAACATGGTTCCACACCGTCCATACGCGGAGATACCGACCCCAGACCGACGCTTCGCCGCCTGAGGCTTCGAGCTGTTTGTTGAGGGGCACATTACGCACCGCGGTCAGCCCAAACACGAGGACGCCATAGATCACAGCACCTGCGCCGATCAGGGCTCGCACCTCATCGCTCACCCCGTCCGGCGCCCAGATCGCGAGCCCTGCCGCCACCGGTGTCGTGAGCATGAAGCCGGTGAGAAAGATCGAACGAAAGATGACCTGATTGATCGCGATCATCGCCCCGGCTCCGGCCTCGGCGCGTTGCAGCCCGCGCATGATGAAGTCGGAGAACGCCAGGAACACCCCGGCCCCGAGCCCCGTCATCATGACGAGGCCCAGAACCATGCTTGCATAAAGGGCCATCCCCATCACTCGGCCGCCTCGGTGACCCTGAAGGCGCCCGCCGCTGCAGCCTTGCGCGCGAAGGTCTCGAAATCGGTCGGCTTGCGTCCGAGCGCCCGCTCCACACCGTCACAGACATGGGCGTTGCGGCCGTCAAAGACGGTGCTGAAGAGGTAATCCATCAGCCAGACCACTTCGCCCGGCGCGCCCTGGGCCTTGAGACCCTCTATGAAATCCTCATGCCTCAGCGGGATGTAGGCGATCTCGCGCCCTGACGCTTCCGACAGGATCTGCGCCATATCCGCAAAGCCCAGAAGGCGCGGGCCGGTCACCTCGTAGATCTCGCCGGCATGACCATCCCCGGTCAGCGCAGCGACCGCGACATCAGCGATATCGTCCACATCCACAAAGGGTTCGAGCACGTCTGCACCCGGCAGAGTGATCCGCCCGGCCCGGACCATGTCTGCAAACCCGCCTTCGGAGAAATTCTGGTTGAACCAGCCGGCGCGCACCACCGTCGCGTTCAGACCGCTTTTCAGAACGATCTGTTCGCACGCCTGGGCCTCTTCCTCGCCCCGACCTGACAACAGCACAAGGTGTTCCACGCCTGCGGTTTTCGCCGCCTCGACAAAACGGTTGATCAGCTCGACCGCGCCCGGCACGGCAAGGTCCGGCGCGTAGGCGATATAGACCGCCTTCACATCCTTGAGCGCTGCCGCCCAGCCTTGCGGCGCGTTCCAGTCGAACGGGATCTCGGCGCGTCGTGAACCAAGACGGACTTCATGACCGCGCTCGGCGAGCCGGGCTGCAACGCGGCTGCCGGTCTTGCCGGTCGCGCCGGTGACCAGAATGGGAGAGGTGCGCGTGAACGCGCGGCGAACGGATGTGAAGATACTCATCTCAAGCTCCTGACGCGTCACTTGACGCTATGTAAAGTTTACATGATGACAAGTGACAGCAACTTGACACGATGTCAAGCGTATTCGAACCTGACCCGGTTTCCCCTGAAGGAGCCTCGAATGGCGGACGCCTCGATCACCCGCACCCGAATTCTCAACGCCTGCCGCGCCCTTCTGGAAAGCGACGCCGGCGCCGTCACCCGCATGAGCGATGTGGCCAAGGCGGCCGGGGTCAGCCGGCAGGCCGTCTACCTGCATTTCAAGACGCGGGCGGAGCTGCTGATCGCCCTGACCCGGCATATTGATGAGGTTGAACATGTGGAGGAGCGGCTTGTCGCCAGCCGATCCGCCACAGGGCTGGAGCGACTGGACGCCTATATCGACGCCTGGGGCGGCTATATCCCCGTGATCTACCCGGTGGGGCAGGCGCTCATGGCGATGGCGCCGACCGATGACGCCGCGCGCCTGGCCTGGGACGACCGGATGAACGCCATGCGCCAGGGCTGTGAAGCCGCGGTGAAGGCGCTGGCCATGGCAGGGCGGTTGAGGGCCGGGCTTGGCGAAAAACCTGCAACGGACATGTTGTGGACGCTCCTGTCCGTGCGCAACTGGGAAAGCCTGGTGCAGGACTGCGGTTGGGATCAGACGCGCTATATCAAGGACATGAAGGCGCTCAGCCGGGCCTATCTGTGCGCCGAGATCATCGACGCATGAGCCGTGTATCGCCCCGCTTCCGTCGCGCCGAGGCTCGTGATCTTGACGCCATCATCGCACTGCTGGCCGATGACGCCCTGGGGCAGACGCGCGAGCGCGTCGCAACGCCAACCGACCCGGCCTATGCGCAGGCCTTTCGCGCGATCGAGACGGACCCGAACCAGTTGCTGGCGGTGGTGGAGGATGAAGACGGCGTGGCGGGCTGCCTGCAGATCAGCTTCATCCCCGGCCTGTCGCGGCGAGGCATGTGGCGCGGCCAGATTGAAAGCGTGCGCATCGCCAGCCGTTTGCGCGGCGCAAAGCTGGGCCGAGAGATGCTCGAATGGGCGATCAACCAGTGCCGGCAGCGCAAGTGTCAGCTTGTCCAGCTCACCTCGGACAAGAGCCGCTCTGACGCCCTCCGCTTTTATGAGAGCCTTGGCTTCATCGCGAGCCATGAAGGCTTCAAGCTAGCTCTCTGAGGCCGGCGGGGCGCTCTCGGGCACAGCGGCGAGCGGGTCGTCCTTCACATCCTCCAGCCAGCGATCCATCACCACGCAGGCGGTCAGGTCGCCGGTGACGTTCACCGCCGTCCGGCACATGTCTAGAATCCGGTCCACGCCCAGGAGGATCGCCACCCCCGCCGCCGGAATGCCCATCCCTTGCAGGATGGTGGCGAGGATGATGATGCCGACGCCCGGTGTGGACGGGCTGCCAATACTGGCCCCCACCACCGTCACCACCAGCAGAGCAAACTGGGCCGTGTTCACCTCCACCCCGAAGAGCTGGGCGATGAAGAGCGCGGCGACCACCTGATAGAGCGCCGTGCCGTCCATGTTCACCGTCGCGCCCAACGGAATGACGAAACGGGCGATGGGCGGGGCGACTTTCAACCGGTCCTCGGCCACCCGCAGGGACAAGGGCATGGTCGCAGCCGAGCTCGATGTGGAGAAAGCGAGCAATTGCGCCTCCACCACCTGACCGGCGAAGGCGAAGGGATTGCGCCGTCCCAGAACCAGCACGATCAGTAGATAGGCGCCCAGAAGCGCGATCAGCCCCAGAAGCACCGACAGGATGTAGGCGGACAAGCCCACCAATGCATCAAGGCCTGCTCGAATGACAAAGTCGGAAATCAGCCCCAGCACCGCGAAGGGCGCCAGCCGCATGGCCCAGCCGACAATCTTCATCGCCACTTCCTGCACGGTCTGAAGAAGGCGGCTGAGAGGCTCGGAGCGGTCCGGCCCGATGATCGACATCGCCACCCCGATGAAGAGGGCATAGACCACGATCTGCAGCATGTTCCCCGTCAGCATGGCGTTGTCGATATTGGCGGGCACCAGATTGGCGATCTGGTCGGGGACCGACGCCAGGGCGGCCGGGGCCTCCATCACCTCACCCGCCGCGCTCACTGCTTCGGAGGTGAAACCGGCGCCATCGATGAACCGCCCGGGCTTGATCGTGGTGGCGACCAGCGCCCCCAGCAGCACCGCCAGGGTCGTGGTGCCGACGAAATAGGGCGCGATCCTGAGGCCCACCTTGCGCAGGAAGGCCGGATCGCCCGCCGAGGTGAGCCCGAGAATGATCGAGGTGACCACCAGCGGGATCACCACCATCTGGATGACATTGAGAAAGAGTTGACCGGGCAGGCGCAGCCATTCCGCCCAGAGTTCGGCGCTCTCCGGGCTGAGCGAGAACGGGCCTTCCGTTTGCGGCGACAGCAGCAGCCCCAGCCCGACGCCGACCACCATCGCCACCAGGATTTGCGCCCACAAACGGGATTCGATTAGCCCGCTGATATCGCGGACCCGTAGATTGCGCCGGACATTCATGGGCAGCTCTCAAGACCTTTGACGCCATAGAGCCGCGCCAGCCCGGAGCTGACAAGGTCTCACGCCGTCAAACCGCCTGCGTCCGATCAGCTCATCAACAGGCGACGCGCCAACAGGGCGGCGCTCTTTGCGGTCACGCCATCGCGGTCATGGGCGGGCGACAGCTCGACGAGATCGGCCAGCGCCAACGGCGTCTTGAGGCTCGCAGCCGTCTTGATGGCGAAGCTGACGATCTGCTCGATCGTGGAGAAGGGAATGCCGCGGGCGGCGGGCGCGCTGACGCCCGGCGCCTGAAAATGGCTCAGCACGTCAATGTCGATGGTGAGGTAGAACACATCATTGCGGGCGATAAGGTCGGTGATCGCCGGATGCGCCGCCAGCGGATCGGCGATCAGCTCGTGATCGCGCACCAGCCCCACGCCCCAGTCCTGCGCCCGCTTGAGGAGCGCCTGGGTGTTGGATTCCTCGGCATAGCCCACACACAGATAGTCAAATCCCTCCGGGTCCAGGTCGCGGATCTGGCCGAAGGGCGTGCCGGAGGAGCCGCCCGCCTCGCCCGGCAGGCGCAGATCAAGATGGGCGTCGAGATTGAGAATGCCGATGCGCGCCTTGGGATGCGCCTTGCGAAGACCCCTGAAGCTGGCGAAGGCGGTTTCATGCCCGCCGCCCAGCACCACCAGCCGCTCAAGCTGTGGCAGGGCGTCAGCGATGGCGTTCGCCAGCGTCTCCTGCCCCGCTTCCAGCGCGTCGCCATCCACGGCCACATCCCCGAGATCGGAGAACGCCAGAGCGTTCGCGGGCGCGGAGAGGTTCGCCAAAGCCTGACGCAGGGCGGCGGGGCCCTCCTTGGCGCCGATCCGGCCCTTATTGCGCTTCACCCCGGCATCGCAGGCAAAGCCGATGACGGCGCGCTTGGCGCCGGGCTTTACAAGCTGATTCAGACGGATCGCATCGGGCCCGTCTTCAGGGTCCATGCGGCCGGTCCAGTCCGGGGCTTGAGTGCGTGTGACGCTCATCTTTGCTCCTAGAGAATGCCGGGCAGATTGAGCCCGTTCTCCCGCGCGCAGTCGAGGGCGATCTCGTACCCGGCGTCGGCATGCCGCATCACCCCGGTGGCGGGATCATTCCACAGCACATTGGCGAGGCGTTTGTCGGCGGCGTCTGAACCGTCGCAACAGATCACCATGCCCGAATGCTGGGAGAAGCCCATGCCGACCCCGCCGCCATGGTGCAGGCTGACCCAGGTGGCGCCGCTGGCGGTGTTGAGAAGCGCATTGAGCAGCGGCCAGTCCGACACGGCGTCCGAGCCGTCCTTCATGGCTTCGGTTTCGCGGTTCGGCGAGGCGACGGAACCGGAATCCAGATGATCCCGTCCGATCACCACCGGCGCTTTCAGCTCGCCGGTGCGCACCATCTCGTTGAACGCCAGCCCCAGACGATGGCGCTGGCCCAGACCCACCCAGCAAATGCGCGCCGGCAGGCCCTGAAAGCTGATGCGCTCACGCGCCATATCAAGCCATTGGTGAAGATGGGGATCATCGGGGATCAACTCCTTCACCTTGGCGTCGGTCTTGTAGATGTCTTCGGGATCACCCGACAGCGCCGCCCAACGGAACGGGCCGACGCCGCGGCAGAAGAGCGGGCGAATATAGGCCGGGACGAAGCCGGGGAAATCAAAGGCGTTCTTCACGCCCTCTTCCAGCGCCATCTGACGGATATTGTTGCCGTAATCGAGCGTCGGAACCCCATCGGCATGGAACGCCAGCATGGCTTCCACATGGGTTTTCATGCTGGCGCGGGCCGCCGCCTCGACCTTTTTGGGATCGCGTTCACGCGCATCGCGCCATTCGGCCACGCTCCAGCCCGCCGGCAGATAGCCATTGATCGGGTCATGGGCGCTGGTCTGGTCGGTCAGCATGTCCGGGCGGACGCCGCGCTTGTGCAGCTCGGGCACGATCTCGGCGGCGTTGCCGAGAAGACCCACGGATTTGGCCTCACCGGCCTTGGTCCAGCGCTCGATCATCGCGAGCGCCTCGTCCACCGAGGTCGCCTTCTCGTTCACATAACCGGTGCGCAGGCGGAAATCGATGCGGGTCTCGTCGCACTCGATGGCCAGACAACACGCGCCCGCCATCACAGCGGCTAGCGGCTGGGCGCCGCCCATGCCCCCGAGGCCCGCCGTCAGAATCCAGCGGCCCTTGAGATCGCCGTCATAATGCTGGCGACCGGCCTCGACGAAGGTTTCGTACGTACCCTGAACAATGCCCTGGGTGCCGATATAGATCCACGAGCCCGCGGTCATCTGGCCGTACATGGCCAGACCCTTCTTATCGAGTTCGTTGAAATGGTCCCAATTGGCCCAGTGCGGCACCAGATTGGAGTTGGCGATCAGAACGCGCGGCGCGTTCTCATGGGTGCGGAACACCCCCACCGGCTTGCCGGACTGGACCAGCAGAGTCTCGTCACCTTCAAGCGCCTTGAGGCTCTCCACGATCCTGTCAAAGCTGTTCCAGTCGCGCGCGGCGCGGCCAATGCCGCCATAGACCACCAGCTCATCGGGGTTCTCGGCCACATCCGGATGCAAATTGTTCATCAGCATACGGAGCGGAGCTTCGGTGAGCCAGGATTTGGCGTTAAGCTCGGTCCCCACCGGCGGGCGGACTTCACGGGCGTTCTGGCGACGATCAGTCATCACAGGGTCTCCAAATCTGAGGCGCTCACCCCGGCGGCGGCCAGGATCTGCGGACCGCGCACCAGATGCGCTGCGGCTTCGAGATCAGGGGCGAGATAGCGGTCTTGCAAAAGCGGTTTGATCTCGGCGCTGAAGACCTCGATCACGGCGCGCAGCGGCGCGGAGGTCTTGAGCGGCGCGCGGAAGCGCACGCCCTCGGCGGCGCAGAACAGCTCGATCCCGAGAATGTGGAACAGGTTCGCCGTCATCCGCATCAGGCGGCGCGCACCATGGGCGGCCATGCTGACATGGTCTTCCTGATTGGCCGAAGTGGGCGTTGAATCCGTCGAGCACGGATTGGCGAGATGCTTGTTCTCGCTCATCAGCGCCGCACTCGTCACTTCCGCGATCATGAGGCCCGAATTGAGGCCCGGATCGGCGGCGAGGAAGGGCGGCAGGTCAAAGCTGAGGGTGGGGTCCACAAGCAACGCGATGCGCCGCTGGGCGATGGCGCCGATTTCCGACACCGCCAGCGCGATCATGTCGGCGGCGAAGGCCACCGGCTCGGCGTGGAAATTCCCGCCCGAGACAATCACGCCCTCATCGGCGAGCACCAGCGGATTGTCGGTCGCGGCGTTGGCTTCGCGTTCGAGCATGCGGGCGGCGTTGTCCAGCATGTCCATCGCCGCGCCGACCACCTGGGGCTGGCAGCGCATGCAATAGGGATCCTGAACGCGCGGATCATCGGTGCGGTGCGATTGCCGGATCTCGCTGTCTTCCAGGAGGCCCCGCATCACCCGCGCCGCTGTGATCTGGCCGGGCTGGCCGCGCAGCGTGTGGATCTCTTCCAGCAGCGGCGCGGTCGAGGCCATCGCCGCATCCACGCTCAAAGAGCACGTCACAAGCGCGGTGCGGGCGGCGTGTTGCGCCTCAAACAGGCCCGCCAGCGCATAGGCGGTGGAGAACTGGGTGCCGTTGATCAGCGCCAGCCCTTCCTTGGGGCCCAGCACCACCGGGCTCAGCCCGGCTTTCGCAAGCGCTTCGGCGCCGGACAGCACCTGACCTTGATAGCGCGCCTGCCCCTCGCCGATCATCACCGCGGCCATATGGGCGAGCGGGGCGAGATCACCCGACGCGCCGACCGAGCCTTGCGCGGGCACGACGGGCATGACGCCTTTGGCCAGCATGGCTTCCAGCAGATCAATCAGCTCATCACGCACGCCCGATGCGCCGCGGCCCAGGGAGATCAGCTTGAGGCTGATCATCAGGCGGACAATGGCTTCGGGCGTCTCCTCGCCCACGCCGCAGCAATGAGACAGGATCAGATTGCGCTGAAGCGCGGCGGTGTCATCGGGCGCAATGCGGATCGAGGCGAGCTTGCCGAAGCCGGTATTGACGCCATAGACGGCCTCGGACCCGCGGGCTGCGGCTTTGACCTGTTCAGCCGAGCGGCGCACGCCGTCACGCGCAGCGGGGTCAAGGCGGATATCGCCGCCCTCGCGCCAGGTATGTTCAAGTTCGGTGAGTGTGACAGAACCGGGCGTCAGCACGCTTCGCCTCCCAGATAACGGGCATGGAGCGGGGCGTCGCCCATGCGATAGGTGAGTTCAGCCGGATCGGCGACATCCCAGACCGCGAGATCGGCGCGGCAACCGGGCGCCAGACGGCCCAGATCATCGCGCGCCAGCGCTTTCGCGGCGTTCACGGTCACGCCCTTGAGGGTTTCTTCCGGGGTCAGGCCGAAGAGAGTCGCGCCCATATTCATCGCCAGCAAAAGCGAGGTCATGGGCGAGGAGCCGGGATTAGAATCGGTCGACACTGCCATCGGCACGCCGGCGCGGCGGAACCCTTCGATGGGCGGCTTGCGGGTTTCCTTCAGGAAGTAGAATGCGCCCGGCAGCATGACCGCCACGCTGCCCGCCTTCGCCAGCGCGTCGATATCGGCGTCGGAAATGTATTCGAGATGCTCGACAGACTTTGCGCCATAGCGCGCCGCCAGCGCGGCGCCGCCCTGATCGGAGAGCTGTTCGGCATGCAGTTTCACCGGCAGGCCCAGCTCGGCGGCCACGTCAAAGACCCGCGCGATCTGTGCGGGGGAGAAGGCGATGCTTTCACAGAAGCCGTCCACCATGTCGACGAGTCCTGCGGCGTGCGCCTCTGTCAGGGCGGGGATGCAGACCGTGTCGATATAGGCGTCCGCGTCCATGCCTTTGGGAATGGCGTGAGCGCCCAGAAAGCTCGTCACAACGCGGACCTTGCGCAGCTCGCCCAGACGCCGCGCGACCCGCAATTGCTTGAGCTCGGTGTCGCGATCAAGGCCATAGCCGGACTTGATTTCCACCGTGGTGACGCCGTCCGCGATCAGACGGTCGAGCCGCACCAGCGCCTGCTCGATCAACGCGTCCTCGCTGGCCTCACGGGTCGCCGCGACGGTGGAGACGATGCCGCCGCCCGCCTTGGCGATATCGGCATAGCTGGCTCCGGACTGGCGCATCTCGAACTCGCGCGCCCGGCTGCCGCCATGGACAAGATGAGTATGGCAATCGATGAGACCGGGTGTAACGAGGCGTCCCTCCAGCGAGGTGGCCTTGAGGGAGACGTATTGCTCCGGCAGATCGGCCTGCGTCCCGGCATAGACGATCTGATCCCCCTCCAGCACCAGCGCGCCGCGCTCGATACGGCCATAGGGCGTCGGGGCGTCAGACCCGGCAAGCACTAGATCGGTCAACAGTTTCATGGATCGCTCCGTCACACGTTCAATATGTCTATACATATTGAAATTGCGGATCAAGACGGGCTTTGCTGAATCACTCAGCCGTCATAAAAGGGCGGCATGCATCCTTATGAATCCATCCGCACAGAGATGTTGCGCCGTATCAATGACCAGAGCTGGCCGGCAGGCTTCACCCTGCCGCGCGAAGAGGATCTGGCGGACGAGTTCGGCGTCGCGCGCGGCACGATCCGGCGTGCGCTGGCCAGCCTGTCAGAGGCGGGCCTGATCGAGCGCAAGCGCCGCGCAGGGACGCGGGTCGTGGACCGTCGCGGTCATCGCTCCACCCTGACCATTCCCATTGTGCGCCATGAGATCGAAGCGCGTGGCGGACGCTATGGCTATCAGCTGATCTGCGTGGATGAGGCGGCCGCCTCTCCGCTCGATCCGGCGCTCTTTGAGGGCGCGCCGCTGCGCCATGTGCGCTGCCTGCATCTGAGCGACGGCAAGCCGTTCCAGCTTGAGGACCGGCTGATCAATCTCGACGCCGTGCCCGAGGCGGCGGACGAGACCTTCGAAACCATCAGCCCCAATGAATGGCTGGTCCAGCGCGCGCCCTATTCCTTCATCCGCACGGCCCTGCGGGCGGAGCGGGCCCATCAGATCGATCAGGACCATCTCGGGCTTGAAGCGGGCGCGCCGGTGTTCGTCATCGAACGGCAGACCCGATTCCGGGATGCGCCCCTGACCGCCGTGCGGCTTTCAAACCGGGCGGACGAATTCGAAATCATCACCGAGTCCGGCGATCTTCTCTAGGGCCCGAAAATCATGAAGGCCGCGCCAATGGGGGGACATCCAGCGCGGCCTTCAACACGTTTCATGAACCAAGAGCCTATTCGTCGCCGGTATCAGTCCAGCGACCGCCCAGGGCCATGAAAACGTCCACTTCGGAACTCGCCGCCGCCGCATCGGAACTGGCAAGCGCCGTTTCCGCATTGGCGAGGGTGCGCTCTGCATCGAGCACCGCGATATAGCTTTCCGATCCGGCCTGATAGCGGATACGGGCGAGGCGCGCGGCTTCCGCCGCGGCGTCCCGCGCCACTTCCAGCGACGCCCGGCGCTGGCGCTCCGCCGCAAAGACGGTCAATGCGGTTTCGGTTTCCTGCAGCGCCTCCAGCACCGTCTGGTCAAAGCCGGCAAGCGCGATCTGCGCTCCCGCTTCAGCCTGGCGCAGGCGCGCCCGCGCCGCCGTCTGGTTCGGGAAGCTCCAGGAGATGAGCGGGCCGAGGGAGACCGACAGGCTGTCCTCATCGCCCACATCGCCCAGATCAAAGGCGGTGGAGGTGATGGAGCCGCCCAGCGTCACCGACGGATAGAGCTGGGCGACAGAGACGCCCACGCGCGCAGAGGCTGCGGCGAGACGGGCTTCGGCTTCGCGCACATCCGGACGACGCGCCAGAAGGCTCGCCACATCCCCCACCGCAATCGCGCCTTCCAGACGCGGCGCAACCTCGCAGGCGGGGATCACCGCGCGCATTTCCGCCGGGGTGCGCCCGGTCAGGGTCGCGAGGCGGAAGACGGCGGCGTCGCGTGAGGCGCGCAGGGAGGGCAGTTCGGCGCGACTGGTTTCCAGACGGCTTTGCGCCTGCACCACATCCAGCCGCAATCCACGACCCGCATCATAAAGACGCTCGGTCAGATCCAGCGATTGCTCCGCGAGGGCGACATTGTTCTCGCCCACGCTGACAAGCCGCGTTCCGGCGCAATAATCCGCCCAGGCGCGGGCGGTCTCGCCGGCCACCAGGATGGCGGCGGCGTCATGGGCCGCTTCGGCAGCGACCACATCCTGACGCGCCGCGCGGATGGCGTTTCTCACCCGGCCGAACAGATCAACCTGCCAGCTGGTGGAGAAGCCGGCGTCATACTGTTCACCGTCATAGCCGCCCTGGGAGAGCGGTTGCTCCACATAGCCGCCCTGCGCGGACAGCTCGGTGGAGGGCAGGCGTGCGGAGCGGGCTTCGCCCAGGCTGGCGCGAACCTGCTCCAGAGAGGCGGCGGCCTGGGCCAGAGAATTGTTGTTCTCGAGCGCGTCCGTGATCAGCCCGTCCAGCTCGGGGCTGTCATAGAGCCGCCACCACCGGGCATCCGGCTGCGCCGTCGTGAAGGGCGCAGCGTCAGCGGTCGAGACCAGCGGGCCCTCCAGACGTCCGGTCAGAGTGGAATCGGAGACATCAGGCCGTTCAGTTGTGGCGCAGGCGGTCAGGACCAACGTGCTCGCCATCATGAGGGTCAGGGATTTCAAGGTCATGCGCGACCTCCTTCCTGATCGGCGCGCTCGGCGCCCGGATCATCGTCAGTCAGCCAGTAATCGGGATCGGTCGAGCCGCTCGGCCCCTGGGGCATCAGCCCCGAAAGCCAGCGCCCGACCACATAGAAGACCGGCGTGAACAGGAGGCCGAACACGGTCACCCCGATCATGCCCGAGAACACCGCGATGCCCAGCGCCTCACGCATTTCCGCGCCGGCCCCGTGCGAGAACGCCAGGGGCGTCACGCCGAAGATGAAGGCGAAGGAGGTCATCAGGATCGGACGCAAGCGCACGCGCGCGCCGGCGACCGCCGCCTCCTGCGGGCCATTGTGATCGCGGTCTTCGGCCTGCTTGGCGAACTCGACCAGCAGGATGGCGTTCTTCGCCGCCAGCGCAATCAGCACCACAAGGCCGACCTGGGTCAGGATGTTGTTGTCCGACCCGGCCAGATTGACCCCGATCATCGCCGCCAGCACGCACATCGGCACGATGAAGATCACCGCCCAGGGCAGGGTGAAGGCTTCATACTGGGCCGCGAGCACCAGGAAGACGAAGACCACGGCGAGGCCGAAGATCATCAGGCCCGAATTGCCGGCCGCCTTTTGCTGATAGGCGAGCTCGGTCCATTCATAGCTGACCCCGTCCGGCAGGATCTGATCGGCCAGCGCCTCCATGGAGGCCAGCGCCTGGCCGGTGGACACGCCCGGCGCGGCCTGACCCTGCAGTTCGATGGACGGGAACAGGTTGTGACGCACCACGCGTACGGGCCCGGAATTTTCCTGGATCTGGGCGATCGCGGAAATCGGCACCATGCCGCCCGAGGCCGACCGGACCCGTAGCTGGGCGAGGTCAGAGACATCATTGCGGAACTCGGCGTCAGCCTGGGCCAGCACCCGGAAGGTCCGACCCACGAAGTTGAAGTCGTTCACATAGGTGGAGCCCATGTAAGCGCCCAGGGTTTCATAGACATCCGCCGGCTGCACGCCGAGCTGGAAGGCCAGCTCGCGATCCACATTCACATCAATGCGCGGGGCGTTGGTGTTGAAGGTGGAGTAGACCTGGGTGACGTTCGGGTTCTCCTGCGCCGCGCCCATCATGGCGAAGACAGAGTTCTGGAGCTCGGCATAGCTTTGCCCTTCGCGGGCCTGGATCATCATCTTGAAGCCGCCGCCATTGCCCAGCCCCTGGACCGCCGGAGGCGCGATGATGAAGGCGCCGCCTTCGGGGATCGCCATGTTGATCGTGCCCGTCAGCTGCTGGCTGAGCTGCACTGCCGACATGCCCGGATGGTGTTCGCGCTCGGCGAAATCATCGAGACGAATGAAGATGGTGCCCGCATTGGACGCAGCGGAGAAGCTGGCGCCGTCGAGGCCCACAATAGCCGCGGTCGTGCTCACCCCGTCCGTGCTCAGAAGCACCTCCTGAGCCGCCTGCATCACGCGGTCGGTACGGTCCAGAGACGCGCCGGGCGGCAACTGGATGACGCCGATGAGGAAGCCCTGGTCCTGCTCCGGGATAAAGCCGGTCGGGGTTTCCATCAGACGCCAGCCCGTCATCGCCAGCAGGCCGGCATAGGCGATCAGCATGATCGTCACGAGGCGCACCAGACGCCCGGTCAGGCGACCATAGCGGTCCGACAGCCAGTCGAACCCGGCATTGAACTTGTTGGCGGCGAAGCGCAGAGGCGCCAGCCAGCCCGGACCATGATCCTCTTCCTTGTGAGGCTTGAGGATGAGGGCGGAGAGCGCCGGCGACAGGGTGAGCGAGATGATCAGCGAGATCACTGCCGATGTGGCGACCGCCACCGCGAACTGCCGATAGAAGATGCCCGGAATGCCCGGCACCAGCGCCGTCGGCACGAACACCGACACCAGCACCAGCGTCATGGCGATCAGCGCGCCGCTGACCTCCTTCATCGACTGGTGAGCCGCCTTTCGGGGCGACATCCCCTCGCGCATCAGGCGCTCGACGTTCTCCACCACGATGATGGCGTCATCGACCACGATGCCCACCGCCAGCACAAGGGCGAACAGGGACAGCGAGTTGATCGAGAAGCCCAGCGCCAGCTGCACGGCGAACACGCCGATGATCGACACCGGGATCGCCACGATGGGGATCACGGCCGCGCGCCAGTTCTGCAGGAAGATCACGATGACCAGAACGACCAGGAACACGGCTTCGATCAGGGTGCGCTGCACCGCCGACACCGACGCCTGGACAAACTCGGTCGGGTTGTAGGGGATGAAGTATTCCATGCCTTCGGGGAAGTCGGCGGAGGCTTCGTCCAGCGCTTCCAGCGCTGCATTGGCGGCGTCGAGCGCGTTCGCGCCCGGCTGCTGGATGATGGCCATGGCCACGCCGGGATCACCGCCGAAATAGCCCTTGATGGAATAGTCTTCCTCAGCGAGTTCGATCCGCGCCACTTCCCGCAGATGGGTCAGCTGGCCGTTCTCGCCGCGCTTGACGATAACATTGCCGAACTCCTCGGTGCTCATCAGGCGGCCCTGAACGGAGATCGCCTGCTGAAACTCGGCCGGATTGTTCTCGTCAAACGGGGGCTGGCCCAGCGATCCGCCCGCCGCCTGGATGTTCTGCGCCTGAAGCGCGGCCACCACATCGCCGGCGGTCATGTCATGAGCCGCTGCGCGCTCGGGGTCGATCCAGACCCGCATGGCGTAGTTCCCGCCGCCAAAGATCTGGACGTTGGAGATGCCCTCAAGGCGCAGCAGGCGATCGCGCAGCGTCGTGTTGGCGTAATTTCCAAGGAAGGTCTTGTCGAGGGACTCGTCGGGCGAAATCAGCGCCGCGATCAGCAAGAAGCCCTGCGATTGCTGGTTCACCTGCACGCCGCGCAGGCGGACCTGTTCGGGCAGGCGCGGTTCGGCGCGGTTGACCCGGTTCTGGACCAGCACCTGGGCCGTATCGAGATCGGTGCCGGGCTGGAAGGTCACGGTCAGCGCCACCTGGCCCGAGGCGGTGGCGGACGAGGTCATGTAGAGCATGTCCTCGACGCCGTTGATCTCCTGCTCCAGCGGAGCGGCGACCTGCTCGGCGAGATCCTCGGCGGTCGCGCCGGGATAGCTGGCCTGCACCTCGATGGTGGGCGGCGCAATTTCGGGATACTGCGACAGGGGCAGCGACGGATAGGCGAACAGGCCGATCAGGGTGATGAACACCGCGATCACAGCTGAGAAGATCGGCCGCTCAATGAAGAAATGTGAAAGGCGCATGTGCGGTCTTTCCAGACTTTAAAAAGGGGGGACAGGCGAAACGGGGTGCGCGCGTTATTGCGCGATGCGCGCACTGCCCGCCGGCCGGGTTTGTAGATTTGAGCCCGATTGCGCATCCGCAGGCTGGTGAACGATTTCACCGCCGGGCCGCACCTGGACCTGGGTTCCCGGACGCAGGTTCTGAAGTCCGCTGACCAGCACCGGCGAATCCGCCGACAGGCCATGCACCACCTGAAGATTGTCCACGGCCGGGCCAAGGGTCACCGGCTGGACCGTGGCGAGATCGCCCTCGCCCAGCACGAAGACATAGCGCCGGGTGGCGTCGGAGAAGATGACCGTCTTGGGCACGAGCAGCGCCTGATAGGGCGCCGAACCGCGGACCCGGATCGTGCCCAGCATGCCCGGTCGGATCAGGCCGTCCTCATTGTTGAACTCGGCCCGCATCAGGATCGAGCCCGTACCGGCCTCGACCGCGTTGTCGATGAAGTTCAGCACGCCGTCATGGGTGAACTCGGTCTCGTCCTGCAGACGCACCTGGACCGGCGCGCCCAGGCCCGCGCCTTCCTCGCGCTGATAGCGCAGGAAGATGCTTTCCGAGGCGTAGAAGGGAAACTGCAGCGGGTCGGTCTGAACGACCGTGATCATGGGTTCGCCCGCAGCCGAGACAAGGTCGCCCGGATCCACCATGCGCTGTGAGAGACGTCCGGCGATGGGCGAGCGGATTTCAGTGTATTCAAGCTCGAGGGCTGCTGATTGCGCATCGGCCTGGGCGGCCGCATAGGCGGCCTGCGCGGTGGCGGAGGCGGTGCGGGCCTGTTCGAGTTCTTCCTCGGAAATGGCGTCCGCTTCACGCAATTGCTGGGCGCGGTTGAGATCGGCCTGCGCCTGGTCACGCGTCGCCCGCGCCTGTTGCGCCCGGCCGCGCGCGGCGTTGGCCGTCGCCTGATAGGGACGCTGATCCAGCGTGAAGAGAAGGTCGCCGGCTTCCACCAGAGCGCCATCCTCGACATGCACCTCTTGCAGATAGCCGCTCACCCGTGCCCGTATGGTCACCTGTTGAGGCGACTCAAACCGGCCGGTGAATTCATCCCAGTCCGCCACTTCGAGGCTGAGAGGCTGGGCGGTCTGAACCACGGGCGCCGGCGGCGCGTTGTTCTCTTCGGCGGGCGCCTGTCCGCAGCCTGAAACGAGGACAAGCGCCGCAATCGCGGCGCCGGGGAGGCCAAAACGAAATGACATGGGGGAGGACCTTCCGTTGAGTGCGTCTAAACGTCTTTTGATTTTGTCATCGATTGATGACATATTGTGCAGCGCACACAAAATGTCAACAGCTGAAGACATGAGAACTGTTCTCAGAAAGGTCGGAATTTGAACTGCGGTCCCATCACCAAGAATCGTAACGCGACGGAAGCCAAGATCCTGGACGCGGCGCGGCGACTCTTTGCCCACGACACCTATGACAATGTCGGCATTCGCGACATCGCCTCAGAGGCCGGCGTGGATTCCGCTCTGATCGGGCGCTATTTCGGCTCCAAGGAAGGCCTGTTTCTGGAAGCGCTCGAAAACGGTCGCAATCATCCCGAATTCCTCCTGGAAGGCCGCAGCGGCATGGCTGCGCTCGCCGCGGAGATGCTTACCGATGGGCCGCAGGATGACGACAAGCTCGTGGATCTGCTGATCATGCTGAACTCCGCCAGCTCCAGCAACGCGGCCTGCGCGGTGCGCGACTCCATCGAGACACGCTTTCACAAGCCCGTCGCCGCGCTGCTCGAAGGCGAGCAATGCGATCTCAGGGCGCGCCTGTTCGGCAGCGTTCTGATGGGCCTCGCCATCAGCCGCACGATCATGGGCCCGTATGGCGTGCCCGAGCACGAGGCCGCCATGCTCAAGGACCGCATCCGGACCATTCTGGAAGACGCGCTTGCGCCCTTCCCGCAGCCGGGCGACTAGCGGCGGCTCTCCCGTCCGCCGGTTAGTTCACATTCACCAGATGGTGGATCCACTGACGGTGACGCTCGTAATGACGGATGACGTCACGGATCACCTGCGTCTTGGAATACCCGTAGATGCAATAGTGCTGGCCGCCCTCGGCCAGGAACACCTCGCCGCGTGAATTCTGCTGGCTGACGCTCGAGCCGGGCACGGCCGTGTCCTCATAGCTCTTGAGCTCGATGCCATAGACGAAGTCAGGCTGCTCGCCATGTTCAATGGTGAGCCAGATCCGGTCCTGCTCCTCATCGGTCTCCACGCGCGAACTCAGACCCTGCTTCTCCAGTTCGGGCACGATCTCGCGGAAGGCGGCGTCGACGGCGTCTTTCATCCATGCGCGCACATCCTCGGGCTTGGGCGTGGAGAACATCAGCTTGAGCCGCGTCCGCCACGGCACGGCGGCGCCCTCGACCGGAAGTTGCGGCGCCGACTTGGCGCCGGCCCGGCGTGCGGTTTCCATGGACCAGGCCCGCATCAGGCCGACAAACGCCAGGAAGATAACCAGCGTGAACGGCAGGGCGGCGGCGATAGTCGCCGATTGCAGCGCGGCGAGACCGCCCGTCAGCAACAGAACGGCTGCGACAACGCCTTCAAGCACCGCCCAGAAGAAACGCTGCCAGAGCGGCGTGGTCAGCGAGCCGCCCGACGCCAGCGTGGCTTTCACCAGCGAGCCTGAATCCGACGAGGTGACGAAGAAGGTCGTCACCAGGATGATCGCCAGCACCGAGGTGATGGCGCTGAATGGCAGGGTGTCCAGGAAGGCGAACAGCACCAGCGGCGTATCCCCGTCCCTGACCAGCTGCAGGATCGGGTCGGCCATGCCGTTCACCGCCTGCAGCAGGGCGGAATTGCCGTAGATCGTCATCCACAGGAAGGTGAACAGGGTCGGTCCGAACAGGACGCCGAAGATGAACTCGCGGATTGTCCGGCCGCGCGAGATTCGGGCGATGAACATGCCCACGAACGGCGACCAGGAAATCCACCAGCCCCAGTAGAACAGGGTCCAGTCATTGACCCAGACGCCATCGCCATAAGCGTCCACATTGAAGGTCAGAACCGCCAGCTGGTCGATATAGTCGCCAATGTTCTGCACATAGGCGCCAATCAGGAACAGCGTCGGCCCGGCGATGAAGACAAACAGCATCAGGGCGATGGCCAGGAAGAGATTCCACTCGCTCAAACGCTTGATGCCGGCGTCCAGCCCCGCCAGGACCGAGGTGGTCGCAAGCGCCGTGATCAGGCCGATCAGCACCACCTGCACGACAGGCGAGATCGGCACGTCGAACAGCGTGTTCAGCCCCGCATTGATCTGGTTGACGCCATAGCCGAGCGAGGTGGCTACGCCAAACAGCGTGCCCAGGATGGCGACCACATCCACCGCATGACCGATCGGGCCATAGATCCGGTCCCCGATCAGCGGATAGAGCGCCGAGCGGATGGTCAGCGGCAGGTTATGGCGGAAGGCGAAATAGGCCAGGCTCAGCCCCACGATCGCGTAGACCGCCCAGGCGTGAATGCCCCAGTGAAAGAAGGTCAGCACCATGGCCTGCTCGGCCGCCTCGACGGTCTCGGGATCGCCCAGCGGCGCCGCGATATAGTGGGTCAGAGGCTCGGCGACCGCAAAGAACATCAGACCAATGCCCATGCCCGCCGAGAACAGCATGGCGAACCACCCCAGGAAGCCGTACTCGGGTTCGGAATCATCCGGCCCGAGCTTGATCTGCCCCCAATCCGACAGGGCGACGAACACCGAAGCCACCAGGAAGACGCCCACGCCCACCGAATAGACCCAGCCGGCCTTCTCTGTGATCATCATGCGAAGATGCACGAACAGGGTTTCAGCCTGATCCCCCGCCAGAACCGCATAGCCCACCCCGGCGAATATGAGGATTGCGGCCGGTATGAATACGGCGGGTTCAAACTTCTTCATGGGGTGGTCCTCTCGTTATGAGCAGGCGGCGATTTGCAGCGGCGTGTCCCGACGCCAGTCGTCGAGCACCGGGCCCAGCGCGTCTCTGAGCGGATCGAGCCAGGCGTCATACGCCTTCCATTGCTCGAGGCCTTTCGTGTTGATCGGCTGGCGCACCTGTTCGGAGCTGGCGGTGCGCACTTCGCGTTTGGTCTTGTGAAACGCCACGCAGCCCGGCTCGAACTCCAGGCCGCAATAGTCGAGGATGCGCCGGACCTGCGCCTCGAGATCGTTCACCACATCCTCGTGGATCACGCGCAGGATCTGACCGGGCATGACCTGGTCCCAATGATCCATCAGCTCCACATAGCCGCGGTAATAGGCGCCGATCTCCTCGAGTCCGTAGGTGAATTCCTGCCCTTCGGCGAAGAGCTGCTTGAAGCCCGACACGCAGCACGCCATGGGATGGCGGCGCGCATCGATGATCTTCGCATTGGGCAGGATCGCCTTGATCAGACCGATATGGCGGAAATTGTTCGGCATCTTGTCGGTGAAGAAGGGTGCGCCCTTGCGATGGATCGCCGTTTCTTCCAGATAGCGTCGTCCCAGCTTTTCAAGCGCCTCTGAATCCAATTCTGACAGGATGCGCGGATAGCGGGTCTTGTCGCTGGCGCGCTGGCGTCCGCGCAAGGCATGGCTGATCGAGATGATGTTGGGCAATTCCAGCGTGCCGTCCACCTGGGAGTGGGAGGCGAGGATCTGCTCCAGCAGCGTCGAGCCCGCCCGCGGCAATCCGACGATGAAGATGGGGTCCGGGGACGGGTCGCCGCTGGGAGCGGACGGCGAAAACAGGTCCGGCGTGCAGTATTTCTTTTGCGCCTCGAACTCGCGCTCGATTTGATCGGTCGTGTAGCGGGTCTGGCGGGTCTTCAGCGCATTGCCCTCGCGATAGCGCTCGAAGGCGGAAGCGAAATCACCCTCGTCCTCGAACGCCTTGCCCAGCGCGAAATTGAGATTGATCCGGGTCTGAAGCGGCTGTCCGGGACGCGAGTCCTCGGCCTGCATAATGGCGCGCTCGTCCGCGTCGAAGCGATAGGTCTTCAGATTTGCAAGCCCGTACCAGGCGTCGCCATGGGCGGGGTCGCTCTGGCAAGCCGCCTGGTAGGAAGCAATGGCCTCCTCCGACCGCCCCCAGGTCTTCAGCGCATGCCCGCGTGAAGTCAGGGTCGCCGGATCGCCCGGCGCGCGTTCCAGCACCCGGTCGAACAGCTCGACGGCGCGTGCATAGTCGCCGGTCTGCATTCGCTCGATGGCGAGCTGGGAAATGAAGACCGGATTGTCCGGGTCGCGATCATAGAGGGTCTGGGCTTCCTCGAGCGCCTTGCCGAACTTCTGACGCTTTCTGAGGATGCGGATATAGTCCACCCGCAGATCGGCGTTGCCCGGCTCGAAGGTCACAGCGCTTTCAAGCAGAAACTCCGCATCTTCCAGAACGCCCAGCCGCGAGCCGATCTCGGCCAGAAGCCGCATGCCGGCGACGTCCTTCGGGTTCTGGGTCAGCCAGGACCGGCACAGGTTTTCCGCCTTCAGAAGCCGGTTCTCATGAAGATGATGCATGGCCGCCTGCAGCGCGGGCGGCAGCGCCTTGATCTGATCGGCCTGGGCCTGCGCCAGCCGGGCTTCATCCGCACGGCCCTGCTCAGCCAGAATCTGCGCCTGGGCGGACCAGGCGGCGTGAAGCGCCGGATTGGCGCGCACCGCAGCGCGGTAACTGCCCAGAGCACGATCGCGATCGCCCTGATCACGGAACAGATGTCCGTCTTCCTGCAGCCCGCGGCCGAATTCGGGCGCGACGCGCAGTAAATGATCGAGAGTCGCGCGGGCGTCATGCCCCTGTTTGAGATAACGCTGACAGACCGCCCGCATGTAGAGCGCGTCCACATGGTCGGGCGCATCGCTCAGGACCGGCTCCAGAACCTGCAAGGCCGCCTCGAAGGCGCCCTTGCGCATATGCGTCTCCGCCTCGCGGAGGGCCTGGGTCTGGGTTTCGTCAGCGGACATCACATCTCCATAAAACACGAACCGGCGCCCCATGGGAAATGGAGCGCCGACATCGTGAGAACACCCGGCCTGATCGTCAGGCCGGGTGTTTTCGTCCTAGTAGGAAATGCCGAAGCGAATTCCGTAGGTCCGCGGACGCATCACGGTGACGCGCTCGCGATCGTTGACGAAATTGTTGGCCAGCTCGGCGTTCTCATCCGTGACATTGTCCACGAAGATTTCCGCGGTCCAGTTATCGGACGTCAGGCCGGTGCGCAGACCCAGCGTGGCGTAGCTGTCCACATCAATCGCGTTGATCTCGATGATGTCGGAGCGGCTGTCGCTGGAATAGATCACCTGGCCCTGAACGTGGGCGGTCCAGCTGTTCTCCAGCTGCCACTCATAGCGCGCACGCGCATTGAGCTGCAGGCTGGGCGCATAGGCCAGCTCCTCGCCCTCGACGACGTCATCGGTCGGGGTCAGCACCTCGGTGATCTCGCTGTCCAGCACCGAGAAGGCGCCCGACACCGTCAGACCCGGCACATCCGCCGGCGCCCAGGTGACATCGCCCTCGACGCCCATGATTTCGGCGTCCGCGGCGTTATCGGAGAAGAACAGGTTCACGATCGACGGATCGAAGATCGTGGTCTGCAGGTCCTCGATCTCCACGAAGAACGCGTTGCCGTTGAAGCGCAGCTGATCGCCGAACAGATCCAGCTTCCAGCCGAGCTCATAGTTGGTGAGTTCGTCGGAATCGATCGCGAACGGCACGGTGTAGCCATTCGGTCCCGGCGCACCGCCCGGACGGTTCAGCAGACCCGGACGGAAGCCTTCCGAATAGGTGGCGTACAGAAGCACGCCCGCCGCAGGCGTCCAGGTGCCCGTCAGCTTGTAGATCGCGCCATCGGTCGCGGCCACATCCGGCGCCCGCGTGGCGTTAAAGATCTGCTGGGCTTGCGACATGCTGAGCGCCGGGTCGATCGCCATGATGTCGGCGATGGACTGGGTGTCGTTATAGGTGATGTGGCGGCTGGTGTCGCAGGTGCCCCGGAAGGTGTACTGGCCATCGCCGTTGTAAAGGTCGGAGATGTCGGTGCCGAACGCGTTCGCATCGGTCCCGCCAGAGTTACAGAACGAGGCGTTGGCGCTGCCGGCCAGATCGACCTCGATGTCGTAGTAGCGCGCACCCGCCGTCACGGAGAACACGCCCGGCACAAGATCATAGCTCACCTCGCCGAACACGCCGAGCTGTTCGTCGGTGCGGCGCACGTCATTGCGGAAGATCACGCCTTCCGGGAACGGCCCCGGATCAGAGGTGAAGCCCGTGGTGAACGGGAAGTTCGGCGCAAACGGCCCGAACGGATCCGCCTGGATCATGCCGAAATAGGTGAAATCGTTGCGCTCTTCGACTTCCGTGCTGGAATAGAAGCCACCGGCCGTCACGCGAAGGCGTTCCGATTGCGGGGTGTTGAAGCGCAGCTCGTGGCTTTCGACCTGGGTGTTGGTCGTGGAATCCACCAGCGATTGCGGGCTGTAACAGGTGCCCGACGGCGCAGCCGCGCCTGGATAGGTCACGGAGCCTTCGCAGGTATAGTACGGGAAGTACTGCCCCACGAACATGTACTCGGTGTAGTCGATGATCTGATCAGTGTCGCGATCGGTGAACGCGCCGGTGTAGACCACGTCCAGCATGGCGACGCGGCCTTCCAGCGTCCAGGCGGCGTTGACGAAGTCGTCCTGCAGGGTTTCGTCGGAATACCGCGAGACTTCATAGTCGTCGAGCTCTGGGTCCTGGAAGAAGACGCCATCGGAATCGAGCTGCTGGCTCATCGCCGACACGGTCAGGCGCCAGTCAGGATTGAACTCGTAACGACCCGAAATCCGGAACCCGGAATACGTGGTGTCGTTGAAGTCATCCTCGACCAGGGCGGAATTGTCGGCATCGATGAAGGTCACGCCCGACAGGTCGGAGCCGGCCTGGAAACCGGCGCGACGCGCGCTCACCGGAACGCCGTTTGCGCGCACGGTGCCCGCGGGGCGGAAGCGTGCGGACTCCGACGTGTTCACCGTGCCCTGGACGTTATCGATATAACCGCCCTGCTGATCCCAGAAGCCCACCAGGCGCAGCGCGAAATTGTCGCTGACCGGCAGGTTGACCATGGCGTCGGTCTTGTAGCTGGCTTCGCCGCCCTCGGTGAAGGAGACGCCGAAATTGGCGGCCGCTTCATAAAGGCCGATGGCCGGCTTGTTGGTGATCATGCGCACTGTGCCGGCCTGTGAGGAGGCGCCGAACAGCGTGCCCTGCGGTCCGGGCAGCACTTCCACGCGCTCAAGGTCAACAGCGTAGACGTCAAGGTTCCGGCCCGGCTGGGCGAGCGGCTGTTCATCCAGATAGAACGCCACGTTCGGCGCAAGACCCGCCACGCCGGCCGTCGTCATGTTCGGCGTGGTCGATGCGATGCCCCGGATGTAGATGGTGTTCTGGCCCGGCCCGCTGCCGCCGGCGGTGACGCCGGGAAGCTGGACCAGATAGTCCGCAAACACATCCACATCGAGCTCTTCCAGATCGTTCTCGCCAATGGCGGAAACGGCGACCGGAATGTCCTGGGAATCCTGTTCGGTCTTGGTGGCGGTGACGACAATGCGGTCCACCTGCGCGACTGCCGCACCGCCCATCACGACGCCCATGGCGGCGGACAACATGGTGCTGGCGAGAACTCGTTTCTTGAGACTCATCGTTTAGCGCTCTCCGATTGATTATGATTATTCCGATGTAAACAAACCATTCGCCCCTGACCAGCCAAGCTTTCGCCACAAAGCTTTTGCGGTGCATCAAAAGTCCGGCCACGTACGAGACCGGTTCGATATTTCTGTTATCTTACATTAAGTTGGATCAAGTTGTTGCTTTGAAACAACAGGCTGAAACCGTTTCCAGAACGCAGGTCTTCCCCTCCACCTTCGCCACAATCTTGGTTCGTGTTCGAATTTAACGCCCGACAGGCTCGGCACAGGAGGCAATGCGCGCAGGATTGACGCAGCCTGCGATCCGCCAGTACCCCTGAGCTGCTGATTTTGGCATAAGACCGCCATGACCCAGTTCCGCGTCGCCGCCCTTTACAAGTTCACCCCGCTGCAGGCCGACAAGGCGCTGCAGGACCATCTGCTGAGCGCCTGCCGCACGCATGACGTGATGGGGACGCTGCTGCTCGCCCGCGAAGGCATCAACGGCACGATTGCCGGCTCTCCGGACGGCATCGAGGCGGTCCTGAATGTGATCCGCTCCCTGCCTGGCTGCGCCGACATCGAACACAAGGATTCCGTCGCCAGCGAGCAGCCCTTCCTGCGCCTGAAGGTTCGGCTGAAAAAGGAGATCGTGACGCTGGGGGTCGAAGGCGTGGACCCGACCCGCGCCGTAGGCTCCTATGTGGAGCCTGAAGACTGGAACGACCTGATCAGCGCGCCGGACGTGGTCACCATCGACACGCGCAACGCCTATGAAGTGCGCATTGGCCAGTTCAAGGGCGCGGTGGATCCTGAAACCACGAGCTTTCGCGAATTTCCCGACTGGTTCCGCAAGTTCCGCCAGACCCGGCCCAACGCCCGCATCGCCATGTATTGCACGGGCGGCATTCGCTGCGAGAAATCCACCGCCTTCGCCCTCGCTGAAGGGCTGGATGAGGTCTACCACCTCAAGGGCGGCATCCTGAAATACCTCGAGACCGTGCCCGAGGAGGACAGCCTGTGGGAAGGCGAGTGCTTCGTCTTTGACCGGCGTGTGGCGGTCGGCCATGGCCTGAAGGAAGGCGATTACACCACCTGTCACGCCTGCCGCGAACCGCTCGGCCCCGAAGACCTCAAATCGGCGTTCTTCTCCCCCGGCGTCAGCTGTCCGCACTGCCATGAATCCCGCACCGGGGAACAACGCCAGCGCTATGCCGAGCGCCAGCGTCAGGAAGCCCGCGCCGCCGCCCGCGGCGAACGACATGTAGGGGCTGTGCTGGACGCCTCGGCCGCTTCGGATGACTGACGCGCGCCCGATCCTCTACTCCTTCCGTCGCTGCCCTTATGCCATGCGCGGCCGGATGGCGCTGGATGTCGCCGGCATCGCGGTCGAGCACCGCGAAATCCTCCTCAAGGACAAGCCCGCCGAAATGCTGGCCGCCTCGCCCAAGGGTACGGTGCCGGTGATTGTCCGGCCCGATGGAGGCGTGATCGAGGAAAGCCTGGATGTGATGCTCTGGGCGCTTGAGCAGAATGACCCCGAAAACTGGCTGACCCCGCCTTCGGGCGACCGGTCGGAGATGGAGGCGCTGATCGCGGCCAATGACGGCCCGTTCAAGCATCATCTTGATCGCTACAAGTACGACACCCGATATGAAGGCGCGGTGGCGAGCGAGCACCGGGCCGCCGCCAGCGGGCATCTGGATGCGCTTGAAGACCGGCTTGGTCAGTCCGACCAGCTTCTGGGCGACGCGCCCTGCCTTGCCGATATTGCGCTCTTTCCGTTCGTGCGCCAGTTCGCCAATACCGATCGGGACTGGTTTGACGCCCAGCCCTGGCCCAATCTTCAGCGCTGGCTTGACGATCATCTGAACTCGAACCGCTTTAAGCGCATCATGCAGAAGCATGACCTGTTCGAGTCAGCGGCCGGGCGTCAGGACTGACGCCATCAGGTCAGGCCCAGCCGTGACGCCAGAAGCGCCGCTTCGGCCCGGGTGGAGATGCCGAGCTTTGAATAGACCGACTTGATGTGGCCCGCGATGGTGTGCTCGCTCAACCCCAGCGCCGAAGCGGCCTCGGCATTGCGCAGACCGCGCCCGATCAGGCTGAGCACATCCCGCTCACGCGGGGTCAGATCCCCGCCATCGGTCTCCACCAGCGCCGTGCGCCGGAAATGCTCGATGATGCGTCGGGCGATGGAGGGAGAGAGCGCAGGCTCGCCCTGATCAATGGCGGTCAGTTGCCGCACAAAGACGTCCTGCCGCGCATCCTTCAGAAGATAACCGTCCGCGCCGTTTGAAAGCGCCGCAATCACCGAGGCGTCATCGCCCATGACCGTCGCCACAACGATGGTGGCGGCAGGATGGTGGTCCTTCATGGCCTGGATCAGCTGACCGCCATCGCCGTCCGGCAATCCCAGGTCCACAATGGCGAGGTCGAAGGCCCGGCTCTGCATGAGACCCAAGGCGTCGCGCACGCGTGTCGCTTCGGAAATCCGGCAGCCCGGAAACGCCAGCTCGGCCGCTTCGCGCAGCCAGGCGCGGGTTTCTGCGATGTCCTCGACCAGCAAGATCGTCTTCATGATGACAGTCCCTGGCAGGGAAAGCTGGCGTGCAGGGCGACGCCGGCCTTCTGACTGACCACATCGAACGCGCCGCCCACGCTCTCCATGCGCGCCCGCATGTTCGACACGCCCTGACCGGACGAGCTTTGGGCCGGATCGAACCCGACGCCATCATCACGGATCTCGATCCGGATTTGTCCTTGCCGGGCCCTGACCTTGATCGACAGCATCCGGGCGTCTGCATGCTTGATGGTGTTGCTCGCCGCTTCGCGCACCACAGATCGCAGCGCATGAACCTGGCCCGGCATCAGCCTGTGGCCCGCGGCGGCCTCCAGCGTCCAGTGAAGCCGGACGCCATGAGCCTCAAGCCGGTCAGAGGTTTCAGCCCGCAAGTCCGCCAGCAATTCATCCAGGGACAACTCCGCGCCATGCGCATGATTGATGACGTCGCGCAGATCCGACAGCGTATCGCGGATCATCGCATCCTTTTTCTCGGTCGCTGCCGAGTGCAGGGCGCGCATCAGCTGAGCGCCGATATTGTCGTGCAGGTCGCGCGCGATCCTCACCCGCTCCTCGCTGACGCCCCGATCATAGGCCGACCGGTTCTCGCGCGCCTTTTGCGCCAGGGCGATCAGCTCCTTCGCCAAGAGAACATCACGCGAATTGAACAGGGCGCGCCCGCCCTGCTTGTAGGCAAGGCGGAGGACTGGCGCATCGTCACTGGCGGGAAGACGAAGCACCAACCCCTCCTCTTCGATTTGAGGCTCGCTTACAGGAAGGGAGTCGAGATCCAGCGAAAGCGGGCGGAAATGCGCTCTCAGCAAGTCCGTCCACGCCTGGGAGCGTTCCGCCGCCGACGGCTTGAAGGCGGCTTCGAGCACGCCACTGAACAAGGGCGTATCCTCGGGGCGCGCGCTCATCGCGAAGTGTCGCCAGATGCGCTCGCGAAAGGGCAGATAGGCGAAGCCCGCCACCAGCAGCGACACGCCAAGCGCCTGGGACGGCCCGATGGACAGAAGCGTGATCAAGCCCAGATCCAAGGCGAAGATCAGCAGAACCCCTGCAGAATAGAAGATGATGCGATAGGACCAGGCGCCGAGGTCAAACAGGCGAAAGCGCATCAGCCCGACCGCCAGACCCACATAGATCGCCAGGAAGAAGGCGAAGGCGTAGTTCTCCCGCACCAGCGGCTGGAAGCCGAAACTGAGGGGCGCAGCGACGGTTGCGATGAAGGCGCCCGCGCCCAACAGCACCGACACGCCCAGCCAGACCGCAATCGCGCGGGCGCGGGGTTCGTGGGCGCTCGCCCACATCTGCCAGGCCACAACGCCGACAATCACCAGCATCTCCACCGTGGTGATCAGCTGCACCTCGGCGAATTCGCGCCAGGGACCGAATGTGCGCAGCAGGGTCCACAGCCCGAACCCCAGACCGGTGAGCGCCATCAGCATCCGCCAACCAGGCAACCGCGTCGGGTAAATCAGGAACAGGCTGATCATGATGATCCCGAACGAAGACGCCCCCAGCATGTTCACGATCCAGAACCAGGCGATCGTGTCTTCCGTCAGAGGCAGGGCAATCGAGAAGGAGAACGAGGAGAAACAGAAGGCCAAAGTGGCCAGACCGCTGATGGCGAACAGGCTGGCCGGCAGGCTTGCGGGCTTGAGCGCCCACACCCAGGCTGACAGCAGATAGGCGACCAGCCCCGTCAGCAAGGAGCTCCAGATCCCCGGATCAATGGTGAAGGGATTGCGCCAGTCCGCAGGCGACCAGGACCAGCCGGTCTGGGGCTGAAGGGACAGAAGGCTCAGAAGGGCAAAGGCCGCCAGCCCCAGGGCCGTCAACACGATCAACCGCGTGAAGGGTGTGGCGGCCAGACGCACCGCCTCCGTCTTCAAGTTCTGCTGCATGCCCCTTCGCCCCCTTCGCGCGACCTGCTTGCCCATGACGAGCGTCCCCGATCGTCACTTGCGCCGTAATCGGCGCGAGGGTCGCAGGCCGCGCGTAATCCGCCTATTGGCAGACCGATGCGCTTGTATTGCTACCGCTCATCACGCAATGCGCATAGCGATAACGATCCCGCGTGGCGGCGGAAATCTCCGCAGCGCTCGCCACGCTGGGCGGCGTCACACTGGACGCGCTTGAGCTGTAGGAGGGGGCGCTGGAACCATAGAGTTCACGCCATCGGGCGTCTGCAGCGCCCGCTGTGTTGGTTCCGGTCCCGAACGTCCCTTCCAGTCCCGTGCCGCGCGCAGCCATCTCCGCATCCGCAGCCTGCCGCACCGGCCCCGAGGAAAACCACAGGGCGGCGGCGTACAGATCATTGGTCGCCACATCTCCCATACGTCCCGCATTGCGCGCCGCCAGAATGGCGCGCTGAGCCAGGTCCTGGGACCGCGCCGAATTGATTGCAACAGACACCGCATCGCCATACCGGCCCTGGGACAAGGCGGCGTTCACCTCCGCCGCCTGTGCGGCCTGACGGGCTTCATACTCGGCGACCTCGGCAAAATAGGTCCGCCATTCCTGCGCCATGCCGCAGGAGAATTCATGCCCCAGCGAACAGGCGCGCTCATAGTACCGCGCGCCCAGCTGATGCTCCTCGATCAGGACATAGACCGCCGCCACATTCCGGCAGTCTCCGGATGAATTCTGCTCGTCACAGCGGATCAGCGAATAGCGCATGCCCTTCTCGGCGTCGAAGGTCGGGAATTCAGGGTTGGCGTACAGCCGCGCCGCCACGTCGCAGCCCTTGATGTCGCGATACCGGTCGCACGACTGCTCGGCGAACCAGGCCGCCTCATCCATGTTGATGAGCCGAATGAACTGCCCCTCATTGCCGTCATAGGCCCAGTCCAGCCCCCACAGGCACGCATTCTCCACCCCGGCCTCACAGCCGGCGCGGGCGGTCGGCAGGACCCGGTTGAGATTGCCCGCCTCAGACGATGTGCTGATCCGATGGCCCAGACCATTGCTGCAGCCGTCCGCATGTCCCATCGCACAAGCGCGCTCCATATACTCGACGCCGCGGATCACATTGCGCGCCACATTGCCGTCGCCCCGGCTCACCAGAACGCCCGCCGTGTTGCATCCGTCAGGCACGCCCAGATCGCAGGCGCGCAGGAAGAACTCGACCGCGCGTTGCTTGTTCTCGGGCACGCCCATGCCCTGCGCATATTCCGCCCCGGTATAGAAGCAGGCTTCAGCGTCATTGGCGCGGCACCCCGCTTCGGATTGCGATTGCCGGGCCTCGGCCGCAGCGCCCGCCCCCCAGAGCAGACCGAGAACGATCAGGAATCGGAACATGTGAGCCTCCCATCTCAGCAGAGCGGGGAGGCTAGACCGGCACGCATCCCCCGCGCCTCCCCTGTTCAGGGGGCGGCAGGGAAATCACAAAGGAGATCAATCAGAAAATTGATTTCAAAGGTAATACTTCAGCGCCTCAGGGAGAGAGAGAAGTTCCTTAGATCAATGAAAACTCGCCTGAAATGATGTCGCTGTCAGCGAAACGTGGGCATCCAGAGGTGGATACAATTCAAACGCCTTCGGCTCGCGAGAGAAGTTCCATAGGCGCAGCAGACACCACTCTGATCTCCGCGCGTCCGCAACAGCCAACTCATTCCGTGTGATGTAGAATGGCGTACGCTCCCAGCCATTCGTCGTCTTCACCTCGATAAGTCGCTCTTGCCCGCTCAGTGTGAAGCTCGCGATATCGTACCCGGCGCCATCGCCCTCGTCTCGCGACACCCATCGCACTTGACGCGCCAGGTCATCACGACCGGCAGACTTCAGAACCGATCGCTCATTAAAGAAGACACGCTCTTCACCAGATCGACCAAGGGCCCGGTTACGCTCATCGCGCTCAGCAATGTCAAACTTCCGCGCAATTTGAAGCATCTGGTCAAGCTCTTGGGGCGGCGGCTCATTTGACAAAGTCGGCGGGGGGCCAATCCAAAGCGGCGCTTCTTCAGCCATGCCCATCAGTGGACGAGAATACGTGTGACGCTCCAGCCAGGATGGATTCTCTGACAGCCACCAGACCACAGCATCAACAAGCGACATCTGGAAATTGAACGCTGGCTTGTAGCCTTGAATCCAGTCCTCGCCGAGTCCTTTAAGGACAGCGCTTATATTCTGGTGCTTGAACTCGACAGATCCTTCCGATCTGTTTTCGAGCTTTCGCATTAAGGCGCGCCGATGCTCCGCCTTGTTGTAAGCCTGCCCTGAAAGGTCACGATACAACATCGCGAAATAGTCTGCGACGATCAGGTCGTTCTCTCGATCATCCCAAGGCCTGTTTGACATGACGCCAGGCTAAGGTGCTGAAATTCATTTGTCATCACCTGCATCGGGGAAAGTCGGCGCAAAGAAAAAGGCCCCGGAAAGGGACCTGTCTTGACGTCGTCAAAAGAAGTATGGCGGTGAGGGTGGGATTCGAACCCACGAGACGGTTGCCCGCCTACACGCGTTCCAGGCGTGCGCCTTCGACCACTCGGCCACCTCACCGTAAGGCGGCGGAAAGTACCCAATCAGAGGCGGCAGTCAAGCGCGGAGGGCTGCTCCATGTGCGTGAAAAAGCGGTAACGGGTTCTTGCGCTGGAATTGCCGTATTCCCAAGTGCTTCTGACCCATCCATCCGCGCCCAGACGGACGTTTGGCTCTGCGCTGCGCCAGCCTCTTCTTGAAAGGTCCGCCATGTTTGACGTGAACAAGATCATCACCGCCCTTCAGACTGACCCCAACGCCCAGCGCACGGCGCTGGCGGGCGGCGGCGGACTGGCCGCCGGCTTCGCCGCGTCCATGCTGATGGGCAAGAAAGGGCGCAAGATGATGGGCACGGCCGCCAAGTATGGCGCGGTCGCCGCCATTGGCGGGATCGCCTACCATGCCTGGCAGAAATCCCAGCAGAACAAGCAGGGTCAGGGCGCCGCTCCGTCTGCGGCCGCTCCCCAGGACGCCGCTTTCACCCCCGCGCCGGACAACTCCGCCTTCCTGCCCGCCCCGACGGATGAGGCTGCGGTCGATCAGCTGGGCAAGGCGCTCGTCCGCGCGATGATCGCGGCCGCCAAGGCCGACGGCAAGGTCGACGCCGAGGAGAAGGACGCCATCTTTGCGCGCCTGAACGCCATGGATCTGAGCGCCGAGGACAAGGCCTTCGTGTTTGACGAACTCTCCGCCCCGCTCGACATCAACGCCGTGGTGGACGCTGCCGACACGCCCGAACACGCCGCGGAAATCTACGCCGCGTCCCTTGTGGCCATCGAGATCGATACGCCCGCCGAACAGGCCTATCTGCAGATGCTGGCGGCGCGGCTCAATCTTGATGCAGACCTCGTGAATGAGATTCACAAGGCGGCGGACGCCCAGACGGCCTAAAGCGCTCTAGAACCGCGCCGGTTCGTCCTCCAGCGCGTGCGCCAGATGATCGGCGAGGCGTCGGGCGGCAAGCCCGGCGTCAGCCGCGGTCAGCAGCACCGCCTCGGCATCCGCAAGCGGCGGCATGCGCTGGCCCTCATCAATGGCGAGATCATCGGGCGCAAAGTCCCGCGGCAATACCGCCACGCCAAGACCGGCGCGCACGGCCGCCAGCGCACCGGCGAGCGAGCCGCACACATAGGCGGCTCGGGCGCGGCCGCCGGCCTTGCCCAGCGCTTCCACGGCTCGCTTGCGATAGACGCAGGGTTCGGGACTGACCACGAGAGCAGTCACGCCGCCTGTTTCAAACACGCCGTCATTCGCCCCCACCCAGACGAGTGGCTCTGACCAGACGCGCTGACCATCCACAGCGGCGCTGGGCTCACGTTTCACCAGCGCCACATCAAGCCGGCCGGCGTGATACATCTTCATCAGGTTCAGCGTCAGGTCGCAGGTCACCTCGAGCTGGATGCCCGGATGGGCGCGGGAAAATTCCGCCAGCGCCTTGGGCAGGTGCGCCGTCGCGATGTCTTCGGGCGTGCCCAGGCGCACCGTGCCGCGCGCGCCGCCATCGCGAAACGCCGAGAGCGCCTCGTCATGCAGCGCCAGCATGCGTTCGGCATAGCCCATCAGCCGCTCGCCCGCCGGCGTCAGCGTCACGCGCCGCGCGGTGCGGCTGAACAGGCGCTCGCCCGTGATCTGTTCGAGTTTCCTGATCTGTAGCGAGATGGCGGACTGGCTGCGAAAGAGCAGCTCCCCCGCCCGGGTGAAGCTCTGGGACTGGGCCACCGCCACGAAGGCGCGCAACAGATCAAGGTCGAGACGGTCAGTTTGCATTGGATGAGTTTTTCAAATGCATGGACGCATGACAATCAATTTTTCAAATCTGGCTGCATGCGGCTAAACAGCCCTCATCCCGGCTTCGTCCACCCGGCGCCGGTTTGCAAAGTCTCACGCTGGAATGAGGAAACCCGCATGAACGTCCACGTCTCCGCCTCCAAGTCCGCCGCTACGGCGACCCGCACCCCGACCCCGATCACCGTGGCCTATGGCGACGGCATCGGTCCGGAAATCATGAAGGCCAGCCTGAAGGTGCTCAACGCCGCGGGCGCGGCGCTGGCGCCGGAGCCGATCGAAATTGGCGAGCAGGTCTATCTGAAGGGTGTGAGCGCGGGGATCGAGGACAGCGCCTGGGACTCCCTGCGCCGCACCAAGGTCTTCTACAAGGCGCCGATCACCACGCCCCAGGGCGGCGGCTTCAAATCGCTCAATGTGACCGTGCGCAAATCGCTGGGCCTGTTCGCCAATGTGCGCCCCTGTGCGGCGCTCTCCCCGTTCGTCGCGACGCGCCATCCGGACATGGATGTGGTGATCGTGCGCGAGAACGAGGAAGACCTCTATGCCGGCATCGAACACCGCCAGACCGATGAAGTGGTGCAGTGCCTGAAGCTGATCTCGCGTCCGGGCTGCGAGCGGATCGTGCGCTATGCGTTTGATTACGCCCGCGCCAATGGCCGCAAGAAGGTGACCTGCCTGTCCAAGGACAACATCATGAAGCTGACCGATGGTCTGTTCCATGAGGTCTTTGACGAGATCGCCAAGGAGTATCCCGACATCAAGACCGATCACTGGATCATCGATATCGGCACCGCCAAGCTCGCTGACGCGCCCGAACAGTTCGACGTGATCGTCACCTCGAACCTGTATGGCGACATCATCTCTGACGTCGCCGCCGAGATCACCGGCTCGGTCGGCCTGGGCGGCTCGGCCAATATTGGCGAGCATTGCGCCATGTTCGAAGCCATTCACGGCTCCGCCCCGATGATTGCCGGTCAGGGCATCGCCAACCCGTCCGGCCTGCTGCTGGCCGGCGTGCAGATGCTGGTGCATATCGGTCAGGCCGATGTTGCGGAGAAAATCCACAATGCCTGGCTCAAGACGCTGGAGGACGGCGTTCACACCGTCGATATCGCGTCTGAAGACATGACGAAGGAACAAGTGGGCACCGACGCCTTTGCCGACGCCGTCATCGCCCGTCTGGGTCAGGAGCCGAGCACCTTCACCCCGGTGCGCTATAATGCGGATGCTGGCGGCGTCGAGATCGCGCCCTACAAGCGCCGTGAGCGCCAGACCAAGACCCTGGTGGGCGTGGATGTCTTCGTCGACATGCCGACCCAGAACCCCGATGAACTCGCCGGCGCGCTGAACGCCGCAGCGGGCGATGCATCCCTGAGCCTGAAGATGATCACCAATCGTGGCGTGAAGGTCTGGCCGAACGGTTTGCCGGAAACCTTCAAGACCGACCATTGGCGCTGCCGCTTCATGAGCGGGGCCGTCAGCAAGAACGCCGATGTGGTCGACCTTCTGGGCCGCATCGAGGCCGCCGGCATTGATTTCGTGAAGACCGAGCAACTCTACGAGTTTGACGGCAAGCCCGGCTATTCGCTCGGTCAGGGCCAGTAGGGCTGAACGTGTTGGACTCCCGGGCCTGCCTCCAGCACCCGGAAGCTCCGCCAGCGATACACATGTCAGCCTGAAAGAACCCCGGCCCGGCGCCATGCCAGGCCGGGGTTTTTCAGTTTGAAATCAGAGGAATGGGAAAGGCGGGAGCGCCCTACCCCTTCACGATCCGGGCAATGTAGAACCCGTCCAGGCCGCCACGTTCGGACCACAAATCCGGGCGGGTGCGCACGGCGCCGTCTGGCGTGATCGCAGCCTTGAGTCCCGGCAATTCGTCCGCCGTCACCGGATCAAGGCGCGCGTCCGGCGTGCGCGAGAGGAAGGCCTCGATCTGGTCTTCCCCCTCTTCGCGCTCCAGCGAACAGGTGCAGTAGACGAGGCGGCCGCCCGGTTTGAGCTGATTGAAGCTCGCATCCAGCAGTCGGCGCTGAATGTCCGCAAGATTGGCGATGTCGCCGGGCTGCTTGGCCCAGGCTGCATCCGGGCGACGGCGCAGCGTACCGGTCGCAGAACACGGCGCGTCGAGCAGGATGGCGTCCAGCGGTTCGGGCGCCGTCCAGTCAGCCACATCCGCGGCGACAATCTCGGCCTTGAGCTTTGTGCGTTCGAGATTGTCTTCCAGGCGTTTCAGGCGCTTGGGCGAGGCGTCGACCGCAATCACGGATGCGCCGGTCGCAGCGAGCTGCAAGGTCTTGCCACCCGGCGCGGCGCAGAGATCAGCGACTGTCTCGCCCGCTTTCACGCCCAGCAGTTTCGCGGGCAGCGCAGCGGCGGCGTCCTGAACCCACCAGTCCCCGTTTTCAAAACCGGGCAGGCCATCGACCGCGCCAATGTCCGGGCGGCGGATGGTCCCGGTTTCCAGCACGCTGGCGCCGATCTCCTCGGCGAAGCTCTGGGTGTCAAACCCCGGCTTGGCGGTCAGGTCGAGCGTCGGCGGGACAGAGCGTGCGATAGCGATGGCGCGCGCGGTGGGCTCGCCATAGGTCTCCACCCAGCGCTCGGCCAGCCAGTCAGGCAGGTCCTCAAGCGGATCGGAATCAAGGAAGGCATCCTTCCCCTGATCAACCACCCGGCGCAGCACGGCGTTGGCGAGATTCTTGAAACGCGCGGTGTGGCGATCCTGCGCCATCAGGCTGACCCAGGCGTCCACGGCCGCATGCGCTGGGGTGTCGAGGATCAGGCGTTCCGCCGCGCCGCAGCGCAGGATGAGATGGGCTTTCACCTCTTCATCCGGCAAGGGCTTGTCGAGCACCTGCATCAGGGCCGCGTCGAGCGCGATGGGACGACGAATGACGGCGGAGGCGATGGCGCGCGCAAAGGCGCGGTCCCGCGGCTCCATCCGCTTCCATTCGGGTCGCCCGGCCAAGGCCCCATCGAGCGGCACGGCCTTGGCGAGCACGCCCTCGACGGCGCCCAGCGCAACCGCGCGAGGCATCAGGTTCTTGGTGGAGGATTTGGGCTCGGGTCCAGATCTGCGCGGCTGGCGGCGGTCCTGCTGCCGGTTCACGCCTGATCCTCTTGCGCCGCTTCCGCCTCACGTTCCAGACGCCGGCGTTCGCTGGCGCGGATCTTCTGGCTTTCGCTTTTCAGCTGACCGCAGGCCGCAAAGATATCCCGGCCGCGCGGCGTACGGATCGGGCTGGCGTATCCCGCCCGGTTCACCACATCGGCGAAGGCCTCGATCTGATCCCAGTCCGAGCACTCATAGGGGCTGCCCGGCCAGGGATTGAACGGGATGAGGTTGATCTTGGCCGGAATGCCCTTGAGCAGTTTCACGAGCGCCCGCGCCTCGGCGAGGCTATCGTTCACGCCCTTCAGCATCACATATTCGAACGTCACGCGCTTGGAGTTGGACAGGTCCGGATAGGCCCGGATCGCGTCCATCAGCTCGGCGATAGGGTATTTCTTGTTCAGCGGCACCAGCTCGTTGCGCAATTCATCATTGGTGGCGTGCAGGCTGATCGCCAGCATGGAGCGGGTGCGCTCGCCGAGTTCGGGGATTTTCGGCACGACGCCCGAGGTCGACACCGTGGTGCGGCGACGGCCAATGCCGATGCCTTCATGATCGGAGATCACATCGATCGAATCCGACACATGGTCGAGATTGTAGAGCGGCTCGCCCATGCCCATGAAGACGATATTGGTGATCTGGCGGTCCTCGTTGGAGGTCGGCCATTCGCCAAGATCATCGCGCGCGATCATCACCTGGGCGACGATCTCGGCGGCGGTCAGGTTGCGCACCAGCGGCTGGGTGCCGGTATGGCAGAAGGTGCAGTTGAGCGTGCAGCCCACCTGGGAGGACACGCACAGCGCGCCCGACCGCGCCACGGCGGGAATGAAGACCGTCTCGACCTCAACACCCGACGCCATGCGGATGAGGTATTTGCGGGTGCCGTCCACGCTGACCTGACGCTCGGTGATTTCCGGGCGGGCAAGGGTGAACTTCGCCTCCAGCTGCTGGCGCAGATCCTTGGAGACGTTCGTCATCTGATCAAACTCAGTGACGCCGTAATGATAGATCCAGCGCCAGAGCTGTTCGGCGCGCATCTTGGCTTTCTTCTCGTCCACAAGGCCATGCTCGACGAGCGCGTCACGCAATTGCGGACGCGTCATGCCGACAAGGGCGATGGGACCGGTCGTTTCCGGCCGGTTGGAAAAGGACAGGTCGAGGGTTTTCAAAGGTGCGTTCATGGCGGCGTCATATAATGGAAAACTGAACAAAGTTCGAGGGGCGAGAACGCATGGCGGGGTTGCGTCCGCCGCACGCGGTCGGTCTCATGCCCGCCATGAAACTGATTTGCCATCCGCTGACCGCCTTTGACCCGCCTGTTCGTCCCGCCTCATCGCGTCGCTCCTGGATGGACGACACGCCCGAGAGCCATGCCTATCGCTGCCTGCCACTGGTGATCGGGAACCAGCATGGCTGGGAGGTCTTCACCCCGTCCGGCTTCACCGCTCGCTGGACCGGCGGAGATCGGGTCGAGGATGTGAGCATTCACCCCGACGCAGCGTCCGGGCAGGCCCCCGCCAGACCGATGAGCAATTTCGGCTCCGGAATCCTGACCTTCGAGATGGGGTTCCTGCTGCGCACCCCGCCCGGCTGGAACATCTGGGTCCAGGGCCCGGTCAACGCGGTCAAGGACGGCATAGCGCCCCTGTCCGGCGTGATCGAGACCGACTGGAGTCCCTACAGCTTCACCATGAACTGGCGCTTCACCCGCCCCGGCGAGTTGCGCTTTGAGGCCGATGAAGCCATTGCGCATATCTTCCCGGTCCGGCGCGATCTATTTGACAAGATCACGCCCGAGATCCGCCCCATCCAGTCTGATCCGAAAACCGCGCAGGCGATGGAGACATGGCGACTGAGCCGCGCCGATTTCGCCGGTCGCCTGCGGGAGAACGACGCCGACGCCGCTGAGGAAAAATGGCAAAAGGGCTATTATCGCGGCCTGATGCCCGATGGCGGCAAGGGCGCACCCAGCCACAAGACCAAGCTGCGCGTCAAACCCTTCACCAAGGCCGCACCAAAGACTCGCTAGCCCCTATTTGCGCACCAGGGGCCAGAGCAGTTCACGCCCGGCGCTGACCGGCTCCACGCCTTCAATGCCATAGGTCTCGGGATAGCGGCGGGTGATCTTCGCGGTGCCGAACAGCACATCCCAAAAGAACAGCAGATTGCCGTAATTGCCCTTGTAATGAGTGACGCCGTCTTCCTTGTGCAGACCATGATGGGCGCTGTGGGTGGCGGGCGTGGAGATGGTGCGCTCAAGCACCCACATCACCGGTGTGAAAGCCGGAACCCTGTAGAGCGCCTCATCCCAGCGCCAGGCGGAATGCGCGCCGAATATCACCGTCATCTTCACGACGAGATACACGGCATAGACCGGATAGAAGCCCAGATGCACGAGGATGGCGGCCAGCCACAGACCCGGCATGAACAGGTAATAGAACAGGTTGTTGCGATAGGCGGTGCGGATCGACAGATAGCCGCCCGAATGATGCGCCCGGTGCAGATTGTAGAGCACAGGAAAGGTGTGGCTGGCGCGATGCCACCAGTACTGGGTCATGTCGTCAGCCACGAGCAGGATGCCGAGCATCGCCCACCAGGGCAGAAAGGCCAGCGCATCCTCTGATCCGGGGCGAACCGCCTCGACCAGCAAGGGCGCGACCGCGAAGATCAGCGGCACGGTGATCAGCACGATTGTCAGCGAGGATGAGACCTCGATCACCACATCCCGCGTCGAGCCCTTCTCCTTCTGGAAGAACCTCCCCGTCACCGCTTCCAGCAGGATGAAAGCCGCAAAAATGGCCGGAACCAGGATTTTCTCATTGATCATGACGGTCGCCTCCCAGCCCCAGATTGGGCGAGGCTTGCCATAACTTCCAATACAAGTTTTACATGATGACATAACCATGGATTATAACCCATGCTAAGCCTTCGGACGGCCCGCCTCTTTGTCGCCTCTGCTGACGCCGGCACGCTGACCGCCGCCGCCAAACGGCTGCATGTCAGCCAGCCTGCAGCGACCAAGTCTCTCGCCCAGCTGGAAGCGGATCTGGGCGGCGCACTGTTTGAACGCGCCGGGCGCAAGCTGGTGCTGACCCGCATGGGAGAAGCCCTGCTGCCGCGCGCACGCGCGCTGCTGCAACAGGCGGAGGACCTCAAATCCGAAGCAGAGCGTTGGCGCAGCGGTGAGGATGGCGTGCTCAGCGTCGGGGCCGGCCCCAGCGTCACCTATCGCCTGCTCCCCGAGGCGGTCGCCCGCTTCTACCGTGCAGGCCGCACCGTACAGCTGACCATTCGCGCCGGAGCCGCGAACGCGCTTCTCGACCAGGTGCGGCGCGGAGCGCTTGATCTGGTGGCGGCGGATATGGGTGAAGCCGAGCACGATCCCGCTCTGAGGGTCCACGCCCTGCCCGAAGAAGGCGTCGCAGCCCTGGTGCGCCCCGGCCACCCGGCCCTTGCGAGCGCCCCGCCGGAGCGGTTTCCGCTGGCGACGGCCACCCCGCCGGACCGTCTGGCCCGCCAGCCCCTGCCCTGGGGCGGGGAACGGCCGGGTCTGGTCTGCGACGATTACACCGTGCTGGCGCTGGCGTGCGCGGCGTCTGACCATATCCTGGCGGCGCCGCACTCGGTCATGGACCGGCTGATGGCCGAGCACGGGCTGGTCCCGTTGCCCGACGCGCCGAGCGGCCTGCGCCTGCGTCCCGCATTGATCTATCGCGCCAACGCCCCGCAAAGCACAGCGCGCGATCATCTGTTTGACTGTTTTGAAGCGGCGGCGCGACGCGCCTAGCCGCAGAGATCGTCCACTTGCTCCAGCGCCGCGGTCACGCCCAGCAGCGAAAAGGTGTAGGCGGTGGCGGTGCCGCGATTGCTGGTCGCTTCAACCCGCATGTCGGACCCGCGCCGCATGGCCCGCACCAGCTGGGATTCCTCGCCTGTCTCCTCGAGGAAGCCTTCCTGCTCGGACACGAACATCTGGAAGCGATCCGAGCCGACCCGCACGCGCGGCGGGCTGTCAGGACGCAGCGGATACCCGGCCAGGAAGCTGGGCTGGTTGTCCGCCGCCCCGCTGGCCCAGCTCGCCACCAGGAAGAACACGTCGCCATGATCGACATTGCTCGGCAGCGCTTCCTGCGGCCGGCTCAGCGCATAGCAGACCTTCGCCTCGCCTTCGCCGCGTGTGAACACGCGCCAGTCGCGATGCGCGCCCTGGAATTCAGGCTCGGAGGCGTCCTGCGCCAGAGCGGGCGTCAGGCTCGTCAGGGACAGACACAGGCTGGCTAAAAGCACGCGCATGGCGAATTTCCATTCAGTTTAAGCGGTTTGGCGCTGGCAGATCTGCTGGCGCAGATCCGCGTCCCTGTTTAAAGCGGTCTGAGACGGCGGTTTCAAGGCAGGATGTGGCTTGATCGTCATGAGTGCGGATGTGAGAGTGATCTGCAAAGAGCTTCAAGGGTGAAACTTGCCTGACGCCCCCTTTTCTTCCGGCGCAACGCCGGACCGCACGACCCTGAATTCGCTGGTTCTGGCCACCGCGCAGCGGGACCGACAGGCGTTTGCGGCGCTGTTCAATTTCTATGCGCCCCGGGTGAAGGCCTATCTGTTGCGGCTCAACGCCCATGACAGCCTGGCCGAGGAGCTGACCCAGGAGATCATGCTGACCGTCTGGCGCAAGGCCAGCCAGTTTGATCCCGACCAGGCGTCCGCCTCCACCTGGATCTTCCGCATCGCCCGCAACCGGCGCATCGACGCCGCGCGACAGGCCAACAAACCCGCCCTCGACGGCGAGGATCCGAGCCTTCGCCCGCCGGAGATCGAGGCCCCTGACGACGCCGTGCACGCCAGCGATCGCGATGATCGGGTGCGCGCCGCCATGCTGGAATTGCCGGACGAGCAGGTGGCGCTGCTGCGGCTGGCCTTCTTTGACGGGCTGTCCCATCGCGACATCGCCGACCAGCTCGGCATGCCGCTGGGCACCGTGAAATCAAGGCTCAGGCTGGCGTTCGACAAACTCAGACGGGTGCTGGATTCCGACACCCTGTAAACAAAACTGAACGCTTGAGAAGAAATATGGCCCGCAGACTTGATATCAGGCAAAACTGATCAATATCCGCGACGCTGTAGCAGACGACGACCAGAAACGACCATGACAAACCATCCGCTGGGTGACGAAATTTATACCGCATACGCTTCGGGCGCCCTGTCGGCTCCGATGCGCCTGCTGCTGGACGCCCAGGCCGCGGTGAACGCGGATGTGGCGCAGGCGCGCGACGTCGTGGAAACCATGGCGGGCGTATTGCTGGAACAGGAAACGCCGGCCTCGATGATGCCCGACGCGCTGGCCACCCTGTTTGACGTGATCGATAGCGAGGAAGCAGGGCTGGGCGAAGCCGGTCCGGCGCGCTTTGACTCAAGGGCGGGCTCCGAACGCTCTCGCAACGCCGCAAGCAAGGCCGGCCAGGCGATCGAGGAATTGCTGAACCTGCCCGACCCGGTGCGCGACCTGGCCCTCGACCAGGGCGGCTGGTCCTTCGCAGGCCCTGGCGTACGCAACATGACCCTGCTCAATGAGGACGGCGCCAAGGCCGAACTGATCCGTATCGAGCCGGGCCGCGGCGTTCCTCATCACGGCCATGACTGCACCGAATTCACGCTCGTGCTGACCGGCGGCTTCTCCGATGGCCGCGCCAGCTATGGCCCGGGCGAGGTGTGCATGGCCAATCCCGACACGATCCACAAACCTGTCGCCGATGAAGGCGAGGTCTGCATCGTGCTCGCCGTCACCGATGGCCCTCTGGCCTTCACGGGCGCTCTGGGCTGGATCCAGCGGGCGCTGAGCCGCTAGGCGCGGCCTGCGGCGCCGCGCCGCTTTCTTTCGGCGGGGGCGTTGTTATCTTGTCCCCCATGAGCAAACCGATCTTCTCTGGCGATGTGGTGATTTCCGGCGGCGGGCTCGCCGGACTCACCCTGGCGCTGGCCCTGCACAAAGCCGGGCTGGCTGTGGCTGTCGTGGACGCGATGGAGCTGTCCCAGCACGTCACGCCCGAATTTGACGGGCGCTCCTCGGCGCTCGCCTACACCTCCATGCGCATGCTCGACGCGGTGGGCGCCGGCCAGCATCTGCGCGAACACGTGCAGCCAATCGAAGACATACTGGTCGTTGATGGCCGCCCCTATGACGGTTTGAAGCCCGGTGGGCCGGGCCATGACCAGCTGCATTTTGATCGCCGCGAGATCTCGCCCGAGGATGACGGCGAGGCGCTGGGCTACATGGCCGAGAACCGCTGGACGCGCGTGGCGCTGGCCAAGGCGGCTGACGAGGCGGGCCTGACGGTTCTTGCGCCAGAACGCGCCCGCCATATGCAACCCGATGCGACGCCGGGCAGGAACCGGCTGGTGCTCGAAAGCGGCAAGGTTCTCGAAGCGCCGCTCATCGTGGCCTGTGAGGGGCGCCAGTCCGGTCTGCGACGACAGGCGGGCGTGCGCACCGTCGATCACGCCTATAACCAGAAAGCCGTGGTACTGACCGTCGAGCATGAGTTCAGCCATGAGGGCGTGGCGTATGAATTCTTCATGCCCACCGGCCCGTTCGCCATCCTGCCCTTGCCCAACAATCGCTCAAGCCTGGTCTGGTGCGAGAAGCCCAAGGCGGCGGATGCGCTTAAGGACATGGACGACGAAGGTTTCCAGGAAGCGCTGGAAGCGCGTTTTGGCGATTTTCTGGGCTGGGTGAAGCCGGTCAGCCCGCGCTGGACCTATCCGCTGACGCTGAAATTCTCCGAACGCTTCACTGATGATCGGCTGGCTCTGGTGGGGGACGCCGCGCGCGGCATCCACCCCATTGCGGGCCAGGGCTTCAATCTCGGGGTCCGTGACGCAGCGGTGCTGGCCGATGTGCTGGTGGACGCCAAGCGCGCCGGGCTGGATCTGGGCGCGCCCGCCACCCTGCAACGCTATGAACGCTGGCGGCGGACGGATTCAGCCGCCGTCGGGCTGGGCTCGCACCTGTTCACGCTGCTATTCTCCAACGATCACAGCCTGATCCGCACCGCACGCGGGCTGGGCCTGTCGATTGTCGACCAGATTCCGGTCGCCCGACGCTTCTTCATGCGCACCGCGGGCGGCGAGGTGGGCGATCTGCCAGCGCTCCTGCGCGGGGACAGCCTGCACCTGTAGAGGATCGAGAGCGTCAGAGGCTCAGGTGCGCTTCTTGGGCGCGCCCCAGACATGCTGTTTGTCTTCGAGCGGGCCGCCCGGCATCACCGGGCGCTCGGGATAGCCCCCAAGACACAATGTGCGATCATAGAGCGCAATCGCGGCCGCAACGGACAGGTTCACACAGAATTTCGTGGGGATCTTCACCACATGCGCGCAGCGCTCGAGCATTTCCGGGCTGAGATCGCCGCGCTCCTTGCCCAGTACATAGGCCGCCATGCGCGGATGCCGAAAGCTCGGCAATTCCACCGCATCATCGGTCAATTCCACACCGACAATCTGGCAGCCGCGCGGCAAGGCCATGTCGTCCACCGTCTCCCAGTCGTAATAGGGCAGGTTCTCGGTGGTCTTGGCGGTGTCGGTCTGGAACATCTCGCGCGCGCGATTGGCCGCGCCCACGGTGAACACGAAGCTGCCGCCAAAGGCGTGCGCCGTGCGCATGACCGCGCCCAGATTGCGCGCCTTGGAAATGCCTTCGACGCCGACTGCGAAATAACCTCTCATGGATTTGCGTTTAGCCGCGCCCGTCGTCTGTGGCAAACCACCAAGCGCACACGAAAACGCCCCCTGCAGCGCAGGGGGCGTCTTGCGTCATCCTGTCAGGATTGAAGGCTAGTGCACGCTCACCGGCTCGGCGCCATGGTCGCGCGCGGCGGCGAACGCCGCTTCACGGTCCGAGAACACAGCCATGCGCTGACCGTTCTCGTCATGGATGGCGTAGAGCGTCGCGTCGGAATCGAGTTTGACCCCGGCGTTCGCCGCCTGCTCCATGATTTCGGTCGCGTCGATGGTGCGCACATACACCGTCGGCGTCGTGTCCAGCATCAGTTCGGTTTCGGTATCCATCCAACGCCCCATGCATTGCTTTGTTGGACTATCACATGGGTTTTCTTATCAGAACGTTCAAGGCATGCGCCGGTCTGGCGGAGCACGCTATGATGCCGCATCATACGCGCGATAAGACTTGCACGTGCACACCAGACTCGTTTCAAGTGAGCTGATCCGGACGTAACGCTCTGAAAGCCGTCATGAATCTGTTCAACAAAAAAACGCTTGCCCGACACCTCAAACCCGAGGCCATTCCCTCCGACCACCTCACACTGCTGGAAGAATGGGCGCAACTGATTCAGTCCGGTCGCGTCAAGCGGCTCAAGGAAGTCGCGCTGCATGGTGAGTTTACCAACAAGATCATTCAGGGTGTGCTGGGCTATGAGGGACCGGCGGCCGGGGCGCGCTACACCGTCTCTTCAGAGCAAACCATTCTGCGCGGCAGCGTCGATCTGGCCCTGGGCCATTTCGGCGGCGAGGCGCCTGAAATCCTGGCGCCGTTCGAGCTGAAGGGCGCGGACACCACCGATCTCGACGCGATCATGCCCGGGCGCAACAAGAGCCCGGTCCAGCAGGCGTGGGAATACGCCATGAACGCCCGGGGCGTGAAATGGGTGCTGGTCTCCAACATGGTCGAGTTACGGCTCTATGGCTTCGGGGAAGGCGCCAGCGCCTATGAAAGCTTCCGTCTCGATCAGCTTAAAGACCCAGTCGAATACGCCCGCTTCAGACTGCTCCTGTCCGCAGAGACACTGCTATCTGGACGCACCGCATCCCTGCTGCAGGACAGTCGGCGCGAAGACAAGGACATCACCGACAACCTCTATCAGGACTATAAGACGCTCCGCCTTCAGCTTCTGAACGCGGTGCAATTCGCCAATACCGAGATCGCCCCGCTCGACGCCATCGCCCTGGCCCAGAAGATCCTCGACCGCGTCCTCTTCATCGCCTTCGCTGAAGACACCGGGCTGTTGCCCAACAACACGCTTGAAAACGCCTTCATCGCCCGTGACCCCTACAATCCGCGCCCGGTTTGGGACAATTTCAAGGGCCTCTTCCGCGCTATCGACCAAGGCAGCACGGAGCTGAACATTCCGCGCTATAATGGCGGCCTATTTCGCGAGGATGCGGCGATTGACGCCCTCAATCTGCCCGATGACATCTGTGAAGGCTTCAAGACGCTGGGCGAATACGATTTCGCCTCTGAAGTCTCCGTTACCGTGCTGGGTCACATTTTCGAGCAATCCATCGCCGATGTGGAGCGCCTGCAGGCGATCGCCCGCGGCGAGGAGGTCGAGCAAGAGCGCACCAGCGGCACAACAGGCCGGCGCAAGCGCGATGGCGTGGTCTATACGCCAGATTATGTGGCGCGCTTTATCGTCGCCCAGACGCTGGGCGTGCATCTGAAAGAGATTTTCGAGGACATTTTGCGCGCCCACGCCCTGAAAGGCGTGGATGTCACCGACTATGAAGCGATCAAGTGGAAGCGCAAGACGGCCGAACTTGAAGCCTGGCAAGCCTATCGCGAGCGCCTGAGAACACTGCGCATTGTCGATCCGGCCTGCGGCTCCGGCGTCTTCCTGATTATGGCGTTCGATTTCATGAAGGCCGAGCTGACGCGGGTGAACGACAAGATCAGGGATCTGTTGCCCCATACCGAGCATTTCGGCGACCTGCTCGATTACGTGCCTGATAGCGAGATCCTGACCCAGAACCTGTTCGGCGTGGATGTGAACGAGGAAAGCGTCGAGATCACCAAGCTGTCGCTGTGGATCAAGACCGCCCGACGCGGCAAGGTGCTCGACAGCCTCTCGCCCAGCATTCGCGTTGGCGACAGCCTGATCGAGGACAGCAATTTCGCCTATCTCGATCACGCCTTCAGCTGGGAAAGCGCCTTCCCCCAGGTCTTTGAAGAAGGCGGGTTCGATGTGGTGCTGGGCAATCCGCCCTATGTGCGCATGGAATTCCTGAAGCCGCTCAAGCCTTATCTGGAAAAGCGCTACGAAGTGGTCGCCGACCGGGCAGACCTGTATTGCTATTTCTATGAACGCGGCTTGCGCCTGCTCAAGCCCGGTGGGCGGCTGGGCTATATCTCGTCCAATACCTTCTTCAAGACCGGCTCGGGCAGGCCCTTGCGTGACTATCTGCTGAAAGAGGCCACAATTGAAAGCGTGGTGGATTTTGGCGATCTTCAGGTGTTTGAAGGCGTCACCACCTACCCCGCCATCCTGACGCTCAAACGCGGCGCCGCGCCCAAAGGGCATGAATTGCGCTTCTGGAAGCTGGACGCCCTGCCGCAAACCAATTTCGCCGCCAGCTGGGAACAAGCGGCGGGCGATTATCCGCAATCCGCGCTCGGCTGCGGCTCGTGGGAACTGGAAAACCCCGCCTTGCGCGCCCTTCGCGACAAGATCCGCAAGGGGCGCAAGACCCTGAAAGAGGTATATGGGAAGCCCTTATACGGTATAAAAACTGGCTTGAATCCCGCTTTTGTTATTGATGAAAGCAAGAAACAGGAAATATGCCGCAAAGATCCCAATTCTGAAGAGATGTTCAAACCCTTCCTAGAAGGTAAGAATCTGAAACGATGGCACTCTTCAGAATCTCAAAAATGGCTAATTTTGTTTCCCAAGGGGTGGACTAAATCACAATTTGGTGACCTGGATGAAGATCTCGCATTCTCAAGACTTAGTCAGCATTACCCTGCAATATCAGATTGGCTGGTTAAATTCGAAGATCGAGCGCGCCGCCGAACAGATCAAGGTGACTTTTGGTGGGAGCTGAGAGCATGTTCATACTATGAGAAATTCTCAAATCCCAAAATTATGTATGGAGACATTATTTCCTGTCCGTCAATGCAAATTGATACTACAGGGTCTATTTGCGATACAACTGGGTTTATAATACCGTCAAGCTCTTACACCCACCTTGGAATACTAAACTCAAAAATAATATGGTTTTACTTTAAAGCAATGACACCCCTAGCTCGGGGAGGGTATTATAGAGCTAAATCCCAATACATTCAGGACCTTCCCCTACCCAATACTAGCCTCGAAGAAGGCACTATAATTGCAAATTGCGCGGCAAAGGCACAAGAAGCCGCCCAATCCCGCCTCGATCTCCAATCCGCGTTCACACGCCGGATTGCCGATCTGTGTCCGCCGGATCGCGAACCCAAGCTGACCACCAAACTCAAGACCTGGTGGGACTTGCCTGATTTCGCCGCCTTCCGGGCCGAAGTGAAAAAGGTCTTCAAGAGCGATATTCCGCTCGCTGAACGGTCAGACTGGGAGGACTGGATGAAACGCGACCGCGCCGAGATTCATCGCCTGAGTGCGGAGATCAGGGACGCCGAGCGCCAGATCGATCAGATCGTCTATGCGCTGTTTGACCTGACCGGGGACGAGATCACCCTGCTGGAAAGCGCAATCTGAGGCGACCCGTGCCAGACCAAGAAAAACCCCCGCGCGTGAGCGCAGGGGTTCTTTTTGGTGGAGCCAGGCGGAATCGAACCGCCGACCTCTTGAATGCCATTCAAGCGCTCTCCCAACTGAGCTATGGCCCCGAAACCTTTGCGAAGCGGGCGGGATTGGGGCCCGCCGTTTCGAGAGCGCGGAACCTAGCCGCGCGTTTGAGAGCAATCAAGCCTGTTTTTCAGCACTCGATCCCCTCAATGACAGTGCGCGCGATCAGACGTCGTCCTCATCGTCGTCCAGAGCGATATCATCGTCCAGATCATCGTCGTCATCGTCCAGAAGGACGCTGTCATCGTCATCATCATCGAGATCGGATTCATCGTCGGAGAAGCCGTCGAGATCATCATCCGCCGGGGTTGCGCGCTTGGCGACCGGCGCTTCGTCCTCATCGTCATCACCGCCCAGATCGATCGGCTCCTCGTCAAGCTCGGGGGCGTCGTCGTCTTCGGTTTCGTCCTCATCGGACTCGTCTTCGGCTTCAGCGTCCGTATCCTCTTCTGCTTCCTTCTCAGGCTTGGGAGCCTTCGTGGAGACAGAGACTTCCTCGAAATACGACAGAGGATATTCCATGCCGGTGAACGGGGACACGATCGGGTCCTTGTTCAGGTCATAGAACTTCTTGCCGGTTTCCGGGCAAACGCGCTTGGTCCCAAGTTCAGCTTTCGCCACGAGTCCATATCCTTTCACAGCGAAGGGCGATCAAATCGGCGCGCCAGTTGCCATGTTCTGGCGCGGCTGTCAAAACCCGATTGAAGCCTTCTGTCATCTGCCTGCCCGCGGAGCCTGCATGTCCAACGCCACGCCCACCCCGTCCAAGGCCGTAAGCGGGCCTAAAACCGCCCGCCCTGTCAATGCCCTGAAAGGACGACTGCAGGCGGCCGCTGACAAATCCTGCTCCCATCGCGCCGTCATTTTTTCTGCGCTTGCCGATGGCGAGAGCCGCATCGAGGGATTGCTGGAAAGTGAAGACGTGCTGGCGACGGCTCGAGCCGTCGCTGCGCTTGGCGCGCAGGTGGAGCGCGAAGGCGCTGGCCGCTGGAGCGTGACGGGTCGCGGCCAGTGGACCAGCCCGTCCGAACCGCTTGATCTGGGCAACTCCGGCACCGGGGTGCGCCTTTTGATGGGTGCAGCGAGCCGCTTTGACCTCACCGCGGAGTTTGTAGGGGATGAGAGCCTGTCCTCGCGCCCCATGGCGCGCGTTCTCGATCCGCTGTCGCGAATGGGGGTGAAAAGCCAGTCGAGCGATGGCGGGCGCCTGCCCGTGACGCTGCGCGGTTCGTCGAGCCTCAACGCGATCGATTACACCCCGCCCGTCGCCTCCGCCCAGGTGAAAAGCGCGATCCTGCTGGCGGGTCTCGGCGCGAACGGCGAAACCATCGTGCGCGAACCCCACGCGACCCGCGATCACACCGAGGTCATGGCGCCGGTCTATGGCGCCGATCTGAGCGTCGAGCGCCAGGGCGCAGGCCTGATCGCCCGGGTGCGCGGCGGACGGACGCTCAGCCCGGCGAATGTCTCCATTCCCGGCGATCCGTCCTCGGCGGCCTTCCCGGCGGCTGCGGCGCTGGTGACCCGCGACAGCGAGATCACGGTCACCGGCGTGATGACCAACAGCGCCCGGTTCGGACTCTACGAGGTCCTGAAGATGATGGGCGCGGACCTTGAGATGACTCCCGCCGGCGAGCGTTGCGGCGAGCAGCTGGTGGACATCACCGTCCGCTCGGGCGCCCTTCACGGCGTCGAGGTTCCCGCCTCCATCGCGCCCTCCATGATCGATGAATACCCGATCCTCTCGGTCATCGCCGCCTTCGCCGACGGGGTGACCGTGATGAAGGGGCTGGCGGAATTGCGCGCCAAGGAAAGTGATCGGCTGGCTGCCAGCGCCGCGCTCCTGCAAGCCAACGGAGTCGAGATCGAGCTGGGCGAGGATTCCCTGACCGTTCACGGTTGCGGTCAGGACGGCGTTCCGGGCGGCGGAATGGTGAAAACCCATCATGATCATCGCCTTGCCATGAGCGCGCTGATCATGGGCCTCGGGGCGCAGGCGCCGGTGAGCGTGGATGATGTCGGCATGATCGCCACCAGCTATCCGGACTTCTTTGGCCACATGGCGGCGCTCGGCGCGGAAATCGCCTAGGGGCTGGAGTCAGTTAGCCAGCCCTGAAAGCCTTGCTCTCCTAGTAAATTTGCGGTAAGTCCGCGCGCGATTGGCCTGTTGCGTCTGAGGACAGGAAGAGGCCAGTCATTCGCCGGGCGGGCGATGTCCCGCGGCCTGGCGCGCCTTCATCTTGTTCGTCGGTTCTGACTTACGGCTCGATCGCGCCGCCCTGCCGCTTCGCTCTGCTCATTTGGAACGCGTATTCCGGCCGTTCGCGGCTGATTTGGAGACTTCCAGCCGCCGCGCGCGGCAAGACCGCCGGACACAACCGGCCGGCCGGAAACGACGACAACCCCTGGAGCCATCCTCTAACATGTCTGAAACCAACACCTCGGCCCCGAGCCGCGATGATTTCGCCTCAATGCTGGAAGCGTCCCTTGCGGGCCGCGACCTCATGGAAGGCACGGTGGTGCGCGGCACCGTCACTGCCGTCCTGCACGACACCGTTGTCATCGACGTCGGTCTGAAAACCGAAGGCCGCGTGGCCCTGCGTGAATTCACCGGCCCCGGCTCTGAAGCCCCGAAACTGGGCGATCAGGTCGACATCTACCTTGAGCGTATCGAGAACGCGATGGGTGAAGCGGTTCTGTCGCGCGACAAAGCCCGCCGCGAAGAAGCCTGGGACCGTCTGGAGAAGACGTTCGAATCCAAAGAGCCGGTCAACGGCGCCATCGTCGGCCGCGTCAAAGGCGGCTTCACCGTGGATCTGGGCGGCGCATCCGCGTTCCTGCCGGGCTCTCAGGTGGACATCCGTCCGGTGCGCGACGTGGCTCCGCTCATGAACAAGGAACAGCCGTTCGCGATCCTGAAAATGGACCGTCCGCGCGGCAACATCGTGGTCTCCCGCCGCGCTGTCCTGGAAGAATCCCGCGCCGAGCAGCGCGCTGAGCTCGTCGGTCAGCTGGCCGAAGGCGAAGTGCGTGAAGGCGTCGTCAAGAACATCACCGATTACGGTGCGTTCGTGGATCTGGGCGGCATTGACGGCCTGCTGCACGTCACCGACATGAGCTGGTCGCGCGTGGGTCACCCGAGCGAAGTGGTCGAGGTTGGCCAGACCGTTCAGGTGCAGATCATCAAGATCAACAAGGACACCCAGCGCATCTCGCTCGGCATGAAGCAGCTGCAGTCCGATCCGTGGGACGGCGTGGCGCTGAAATACCCGAACGGCGCTGTCTTCAAGGGCCGCGTCACGAACATCGCCGAATACGGCGCGTTCGTGGAGCTGGAGCCGGGCGTCGAAGGCCTGGTGCACGTCTCCGAGATGAGCTGGACCAAGAAGAACGTCCATCCGGGCAAGATCGTCTCCACCTCCCAGGAAGTGGACGTGATGGTGCTCGACGTGGATCCGGACAAGCGTCGCGTTTCGCTTGGCATCAAGCAGACCCAGCGCAATCCGTGGGAAGTCTTCGCGGAAGCGCACCCGGTCGGCTCTGAAGTCGAAGGCGAAGTCAAGAACATCACCGAATTCGGTCTGTTCATCGGCGTCGACGAAGAAATCGACGGCATGGTTCACCTGTCCGATCTCGACTGGGATCGTTCGGGCGAAGACGCCATCCAGGACTACAAGAAAGGCGACACCGTGCGCGCCAAGGTTCTGGACGTCGATGTCGAGAAAGAACGCGTCTCCCTGGGCGTCAAGCAACTGGGCGGCGATCCGATGGACGAAGGCGGCTTCAAGCGCGGCGAGACCGTGACCTGCACCGTCACCGAAATCACCACCGGCGGCATCGAAGTGACCCTCGGCCCGGACAACCTGGTCAAGGCCTTCATCCGCAAGTCCGACATCTCGCGTGACCGCGCCGAGCAGCGCCCCGAGCGTTTTGCTGTCGGCGACAAGGTCGACGCGCGCGTCACCAATATCGACAAGGCGTCTCGCCGCGTTTCGGTGTCCATCAAGGCGCTGGAAATGGCGGAAGAGAAAGAAGCCGTCGAACAGTACGGGTCTTCGGACTCCGGCGCGTCCCTGGGTGATATCCTGGGCGCCGCTCTGAAAGGTCAAGACGAGGACTAATCGTCTGATCTTCAACTTTCTCCCCGTCTGAGGGAGCGTGAACCCCCGATGCCCGGCATCGGGGGTTCTTTTTTGGGTTGCAACCCGGCTAACCGATTGACGGGTCTGTTCAGGTGTTCCTACACTGACGGCCTTCAAGGGGACCGCACCATGATCAAATCCGAACTCATCGAGAAGCTCGCAGAAGAAAATCCCCATCTGTACCAGAAGGATCTGGAGCGGGTGGTGAATACGGTGCTGGAAGAAATCACTCAGGCGCTCGAGCGTGGCGACCGCGTTGAACTGCGCGGTTTCGGCGCGTTTTCCGTCCGCAACCGCCCGCCGCGCCAGGGTCGTAATCCGCGCACTGGCGAGCCCGTTTCGGTCAAGGAAAAGCACGTGCCTTTTTTCAAGACCGGCAAGGAATTGCGTGAACGGGTCGACGGCAAGGCCTAGGCCTTAACCCCCGTTACCCAAACCTTAAGATTTATCGGCCACGCTCATCGGCAGGTTGCACCTGTGAGTTGATGCATGGCGCTTTCGCCGCTGACAGCCGGCGGCGCTGACCTTGCCTATCAGGGCGGGTATGGCGCGACGCCCCTATCGCCTGAGCTGCGCGCCCAGGCGAACGGGCGGACTCAACCTGCATCCGACGCTGCACTGGCGGATACGTCCCGCCGCGTCATCTCTGATCCCGTCACCCTCTCCGCCCAGGCCCGTCAGGTCGGCGCTCAGGACGCTACGCGCACCGCCGAGCCGTCAGACAAGCCCGGCGCCGCCCGGTCCGCGTCTGGCGAGACGCTCTCCGAAGGCGAGCAGAAGCAGGTCGCAGAGCTGAAGAAGCGCGATCGGGAAGTGCGCCAGCATGAACAGGCGCACCAGGCCGCGGGCGGCCAATACGCCAGCGCCCCCTCTTACGAATATCAAAAAGGACCAGACGGTCAGCAATACGCGGTGGGCGGCGAGGTCCAGATCGATTCAAGCCCCATTGCCGGCGATCCCGAGGCGACCATCGAGAAGATGCGCGTGGTCAAGGCCGCCGCTCTCGCCCCGGCCGAGCCCTCAGGTCAGGACCGCAAGGTCGCCGCCGCCGCCGACGCCGCCGCTCAACAGGCGCGCGCGGAACTCGCCGCGCAGGACCGCGAAGAACGACAGGCCGCGCTTGACGGCGAAAAGCCCGTCGACCCGGCGCAATCGGGCTCGGTGCTGCCTCGCGATGAGGTGGCCCCTGCGTCAGAGGCCAACACCGATCAGAGCCAGACCGCCTTCGGCTTCAGCGGCGCCGAGCCTGCTCCCGCCGCGCTCAATCAGGCCAATGGCGCCTATACCGCCACCACACGGGCGCAAGCGATCCGCCAGACCAGCGCCATCTTCGCATAGGCTGCCTTTTGCAGCTGTGACTTGGCGACGCCGCGCTTCAGCGCTAAGTCCGCTCCATGAGCGCGTCATCCCATACCCAGATCAAGATTTGCGGCCTCAATTCCATCGCGGCGGTCGACGCCGCCGTGGCGGCAGGCGCGGACTATCTGGGCTTCATCCATTTTCCCAAAAGCCCGCGTCATGTCTCACTTGCGCAGATGCGCGAACTCGCGGCTCGCAAGGGCGCTGCGAAATCGGTGGCGGTGCTGGTCGATCCCGATGAAGCCCTGATGGGCGAAGTGCTGCGCGCCATGCGGCCCGACTACATCCAGCTGCATGGCGGGGAGAGCCCGATGCGGTGCCTCGACGCCCGCCATTATGCCGAGCTGGGCGTATGGAAGGCTTTGGGAATCTCGACCGCACAAGACCTTGAAAAGGCGCGCGCCTATCAGAACCATGTGGACGGCTTCGTGTTTGACGCCAAACCGCCCAAGCATGCCGACCGACCCGGCGGTTTGGGTCAGGCATGGGATTACAGCCTTCTGAGAGACTTTGATCCCGGCCAGCCCTGGCTGCTCGCTGGCGGCTTGACCATCGACAGCGTGGCGGACGCCATCGCGCAATCGGGGGCGCCGGGCGTCGATGTCGTGTCGGGCGTTGAAAGCGCGCCGGGCGTGAAATGTGTAGACAAAATCAAGGCCTTCATCACTGCCGTCAAAGCAGCCTGAAGGCTTGCGCCGCCGCCCTTTACCGGCTTCTCTGAGGCCGACCTTCTGACCCTTTCAGGATGGTGGACCCCACCGCCCTGTCGTCGTGAAAGACTTCGTCATGACCCAACCCAACGCATTTTCCCAACAGCCTGATGCTGAAGGGCGTTTCGGACAGTTCGGCGGCCGCTATGTGGCCGAGACGCTGATGCCGAACATTCTGGCGCTGGAAGAGGCGTATGAGCACTACAAGAACGATCCCGATTTCATCGCCGAGTTCGAGGAATTCAGCCGTGATTTCGTGGGTCGTCCGAGCCCGCTCTATTTCGCCGAGCGCCTGACCGAGGAATTTGGCGGGGCGAAGATCTGGTTCAAGCGCGACGAGCTCAACCATACCGGCGCGCACAAGATCAATAACTGCCTCGGTCAGGTTCTCCTGGCCAAGCGCATGGGCAAGACCCGCATCATCGCCGAAACCGGCGCCGGCCAGCA